>JAUVCD010000210.1 GCA_030590865.1 Myxococcales bacterium
GAATCCTTCGAGGCTCTCTGGCCGCTGTTTGCCAGAGCGACCAAGCCAGCCAAGGAGCTGACCGAGAGTTTCTCTGCGCTGGAGCACCTGCGCCCCTGGTTGACGAAGCAGAAGCCCTGCCGCGTCATTCACGTGGGAGACGGCGCCCATGCGCGAACCGGCGCGCTGTTTGCTCTCAAGACCGACGCTGAGAACATCAGCGTCGATCCACTGGTGAACGTCCCCCTGGTCGAGGCGTGGCGGGCCCGCTTTGGGATCCGTCGCTTGTCTTGGAAGAAGGCTCACATCGACGAGGTGTCCGATGAGCTCAATGCGCTGCCCCCTATGCCGGTCTTCGTGACCTTTGTGCACGCCCACGTGCAGGTGGACAAAGTGCTCGACCGACTTCGTTGGGATGGAGCCTTCACACTGGCCTGCTGCATGCCCGGACACCAGCTGACTCAGACGCGTGTCCCTCACCAAGCTGGTGACGATCTGAGTGTGCTGTCGCCGGACCGTCACTACGAGGTCTTGGTCAATCGCTGATGCGGGACGGATTCGGCTGCCCGTCGGATGGGACATGGGACCGCTCTGGTGAGCGCCGGCTCGGGGCGCTAAGCTCGGCGGGCAATGAGACACCTATGCGCCACGCTGTTGTTGTCGCTGCTGGTCGCTTGCTCGAGCAGCGGCAGCGATCCCCGCACCCCCGAGTCCGGCGATCCAGACGTCGCTGGTGCTGAGCCTGCCTCATCCGCCGATCCGGGGCCGCCTGCCGACGAGACTCCTCGGCAGCGGACCATTCGGTTGGCCAAGGAGAAGCGTCAGCAATGCGACACCATTGCCGACACCATTCAGGCTGAGCCGGAAGTGGACATCATCGCGAACATCAACGATGCCCCGACGCTGAAGCAATTGGCTGGCGGTGTGGAGGGGTCGGCCAAGACCCTTGAAGGCATCGGCGTAACCGTGAAACCGTTGCTCGCTCTGCGGGACAAATACATCGGGTTGCTGCGGGGGAAAGCGGCGGCCTTGGGGGATGCAGCTGCTACTACGGCGGACGACAAGAAGAAGCTGGCCCTGAAGAGCTATCAGGAGCACGCCTCACAGGTTGGCGGCGTGATCGACGAGATCAACCAGTTCTGTGCCTCCGAGGTTGTCGAGTAAGGACCCCGTGTTCCGCAGCAGGTCGCCTGTTCGCCCAGAAGGCAAAGCCACCCCTGCGGATGGTTGGGCGGCCCATGGGGCGGCCGAATCCGTTTTCCAATCCCGAGCGACCGCTTAGACTCGTGGGACGATGCAACTCGGCTCCGAGCGTTGCCAGCTTCCGGCGGATGCGTCGCTGCTGCCTCTGAGAGACGGGCAGCTATTGGTCTCGCGGTCCCACGCTGTGTTCTGCCACGTGCCGGCTGCTGATGTGGCCGCGGTGCGCCAGGCCTTGGCGGGTCGCCGCGCTCTCGGCAACGGGCAGGCGCAGCTGCTCGATGATCTGGACCGTCACGGCTTTTTCGGACTGCCCCGACCGATGGAGGAGGATCCTCCGACGGTGGGCCTACAGCTCACCGATGCTTGCGACTGCGCCTGTGCTTACTGCTGCACCAATTCTGGCGAGGCGCGGAAGAGCGAGGTGACCTTCGACCAACTGCTCGAGGTGGTCGACCAAATTGGTGATCTGTTCGGTGACCGTGCGCGGGTCGCGCTGCTTGGCGGCGAACCCTTCCTCGTCCCTTGGGCCGTCGACCTGGCTGGCGAGGTGCTCGAGCGCGGTCTCAATTTGACTATCTTCTCGAACGGCATCCTGCTCGCCGACACCGGGCTGGCCAAGCAGGTTGCGGCACTCACCTGCCGTGGCGCCGAGCTTCGTGTCAGTCTTTCGGGTCCTAACAGCGTGACCTGCGACGCCGTGTCGGGTGTGCACCGCTTCGACAAGGCGCTGGCCGGGCTGCACGGGATCGCCCAGGCCGGTGGATCGGCTGCGGTGGATCTGATGTTGCTTCCCCAGCACGTTGACTCGTTGGCGGCCGAGCTCCCCGAGCTGCGGCGCAAGCTGCCCACCGGTATGACCATCACCTTCGGCGTGCTCTATCGCAGCGGTCGCGAGACCGGGGCGCACATGTTCGAGTCAGCGACTCAGCTCGAGGCTGCCCTCGATCGGATCGCCTTCGAAGCGGGCGAGACGATCCCAGCGGTCCAAGGCGACCCGCTCGCGTTCCGGCGCGAGGGCTGCGATTGTGCCTTGGGGCGCAGCATCAATGTGCGGAGCGACGGCGCCCTTTTTGCGTGTTTCAAGATGGAAGAGCAGATCGGGCACCTCGATTCGATGAACCTGGCCGAGGCGCTGCAGAAGCTTCGTGACGCGCCCCAGCTCGCCGCGAGCTTGCCCCGCTGCGCTGAGTGCTCGCTGGCGACGTTGTGCGGTGGTGGTTGCCGATCCGAGAACCTGCTGATGACAGGCCATGCGGACGAACCGGTCTGTGACACCTGGCGGGTGCAGGTACTGTCCGAGCTATTGGCCGAGGATCGGGTGGCGGCGCTCGGATGGCCCGCCGAGCACCTCCTTGCCGAGGCCCACCGTCGAGGCATCGATGGCCCGCCAGCACTGGTGCCCCAACGCCGGTCGACCCACCTGTTGGATGACTGAATCGGAGATCTCACCATGACCATGCCAGCTCCCATCGCGATCTGTCTCGAAGACTTGGACGCTACCTCAGAGGGGCGGCGCTACCTGCAGTGCACCGCCGTGGCAGGCGGTACGCCCGGTCTGGTGCTGGACGAAGGTGGCCAGGCAAAGTGGTGTGCAGCCGGCGGCGTCGAGCTGTGGGTGTCGGCCGACGACTGTCTCATCTTGTTTCGTGCGGAGGACGCCGTCCCGGTGACGGTTCACCGGGTCGGGCGCTCGCTCGAGGTGCCAGCTGAGCGGCCGGTGGTGCTCCTCGACCAGGACTCGATCGACGTCGCTGACCGCCGCTTGCGCATTCACGTGCATGGCATTGCACCGGCCGTCGCGCCGCCCACTTGGCTCCCCCCTGCCGAGCCAGCCTCACCGACGCTCAACCGGGCCGCGGCGGCCGCCATGGCCGTCGGGGTGGCGGTGGCCGGGGCGGGGTGCGAAGACCAGCAGTCCGACCAGCCCAGCCCAGATCCGGCAGTCTCAACGGTCGCCGAGACGGCCAGCGCGGAGCCCAGCGCCAGCGCTGCCAGCGCCGCTAGTGCCACCGCCGAGCCGTCGAGCACCGCCTCTGCTGAGGCCACCGCAAGCGCCTCGGCTGCGGCGAGCACCACTGCCGCTCCAGCCGTCACCAAGACGGCGCCCATTCAGGTACGAGTCCGCCCTCCCAAACCCATGCGGCCGCCCAAGGACCCCAACGCCAAGGGGTTTTAGGGGCGTCACGTCCCGCTCCTCGCCCCTCGGATCGTCAATCCATCCCGCGACGCCCAGCGATGGCGCGGCTGATGGTGATTGGATCGGCGAATTCGAGGTCGCCGCCGTGGGGCACGCCACTGGCCAGGCGCGATACCTGCACGTCGAGCGGCGCGAGCTCTTGCGCTATGAGCAGGGCGGTGGCCTCACCGTCTACCGATGGTGGGGTTGCAATGAGCACTTCGGTCACCGGCGGGTCGGCCCCGTCGATCCGAAGCTTCAGCGCATCGACCGGCAGCTCTTCGGCGCCAACGCCTTCCAATGGAGACAATAGACGGCCGAGCACGAAGTAGTGACCTCGGAAGGCGTTACTGCGCTCGATGGACAGCAGGTCCTGAATGCGTGCCACCACGCACAACCGGGTGCTGTCGCGCTTGTTGTCGCCACAGATGTCACAACACGGCGGGGTGTCCGGGCCACTCACTTCGGCGATGTGTCCACACCGCGCACAGGAGCCGATGCCATCGGCCATGGCGTGAAGCGCATCACCCAAGGCACGGGCGGTGTCCATTTCCGAGGCGGCCAGAAACAGGGCGAAGCGCTGGGCCGTCTTGTCGCCCACGCCAGGTAGGCGCGCCAAGAGCTGCACCAGTTGCTGCACTTTGGATGGCAGCATTGGGTTTACCTATTCACCGCTCTGTTCACCCCGTTGGTCACCGCTCTGCTCGAGGGAGGGTCAGCTCGTCAGACCTGGGATCTTGAGCCCACCGGTTACTTTCGACAGCTCAGCCTCGACGTGTTGGTCTGCTGCCTCGAGCGCGTTGTTGGCCGCGGCGACCACGCTGTCGAGGGTGAGCTCGAGTCCCTCCTCGGCGAGGAACTGCTCGTCGACCTCGATGCGCCTCACCTTGCCTTCGCAGGCTACGGTGACCTCGACCTTTCCGCCGGCGCTTTGCGCTGACATCTCGTGAGTCTTGAGCGTCTCACGCACCTTGTCCATCTTGCGCTGCATGCGCGAGGCTTGCCGCATCAACTCGTTCATTCCGCCAGGGGGACGCATGGTGATCCGCTATGCCGCGATGAGCGGCCTGGCGCAATAGGCAGCGTGGCGCTTGAGGCAGCGGCGGCGCAGGGGTACGCCCAACGGCCCATGAGTTACGTCGTGCTCGCCCGCAAGTGGCGCCCTCAGACTTTTGCCGATCTGGTGGGTCAGCAGCATGTCTCGCGCACCCTGTCAGGCGCCTTCGCCAGCGACAGAGTCGCCCATGCGTTCCTGTTCACCGGCGTTCGCGGTGTCGGCAAGACCACCTGTGCGCGGATCTTGGCTAAGGCGCTCAATTGCGAAAAGAGTGCTTCCGCCGAGCCCTGCAATCAGTGCCCTCAATGCCTCGAGATCGGCGAGGGCACTGACGTCGACGTGCAAGAGATCGACGGGGCGAGCTACACCGGAGTGGATGAGGTTCGGCGCCTGCAAGAGAGCCTGCCCTATCAGCCTGCTCGGGACCGCTTCAAAATCTTCATCGTGGACGAAGTCCACATGCTGTCCCAGAACGCCTGGAACGCCTTCCTCAAGACTCTCGAAGAGCCGCCACCTCATGTGAAGTTCATCTTCGCCACCACCGAGGTGACCAAGGTGCCGGTGACCATCTTGAGTCGGTGTCAGCGATACGACTTCAAGCTCATCGGGGTCGACGACATTGCCGCTCACTTGCAGGCGGTGTTGAAGCAGGAACAGGTCGAGGCGGATGAGGCCGCGGTTCGGATCATCGCTCGCGAGGCGGCGGGCAGCATGCGTGACGCCATGAGCCTGCTCGACCAAGTGATCGCCTGGGTCGGCGGTAGCGATGAGCACCTCACCGCCGATGGGGTTGCACGGGTGCTCGGCGTGGCGGCCCGTAGCGTCTTGCATCAGCTCGGAAAGGCGCTGGTTGATGGCGATGCTGCCAGCTGTCTGGCCATCTTGTCTGATCTCGCCAAGCAGGGCTTTGGCCTACAACACGTCGCCCGGGACTTCCTGTCCCACCTTCGCGATCTGGTGGCGGCCAAGGTCAGTGACGAGCCGGAGCGGCTGCTCGATCTCGCCGATTCGGAGCGGGAGGACGTCATCGCATTGGCCAAGCGCTGCGATGCTGACGATCTGTCGCGGCTCTACTTGGGCTTCTCCCGCGCCTTTGATGACATCGTCCGGAGTGCTCAACCGCGGGGTGCCTTCGAGATGGCGTTGGTGAGGCTGTCGCGACGGCCACCGCTGTTGCACCTCGACGAGCTGTTGCGACGGCTCGCTGATCTGGAACGACGGCTAGGTGGTCCAGCTGGTGGTCAGCCAGGTCCCCAAGGTGGTGCTCGTTCCTCCAGCGGGGGGCCGGCGCCAGGCGGCGGTCGCGACCAGGGTCGCAGGGCCTCGTCCCGGGCTGAGGCGCCAACCGAGCGGACCGATGCTCGAGTTGGCTCGAGCGCCGCGGAGGCGTCGCAAGCTCCCGCTCCTGCTGCGCCCCCTGCGCCTACCACTCCTGCGGCGGCCACCCCTGCTGCGCCTCCTGCGCCTACCACTCCTGCGGCGGCCACTCCTGCTGCGGCCACCCCTGCTGCGCCCCCGTCCCCTGCCACCCCAGCCGTGCCGCCTGCGTCTTCTGCACCGCGCCAGGCGCTCGACCCGGCTGATCTCGACCAGTGGCAAGCACTGGTGGCCAAGGTCGCCGCCCACAAGCCTCGGGTGGCATCGATCTTTGAGCACGCCGCTCCCTTGAGCGTCAAAGCGGGTCGAGTCGTGCTCGGCTTCGAGGCCGGATCCTTCATTGCTGAACAGGCCGCAGAGGCAGAGGCCCGTGCTCAACTGCAACAGGCCGCCTCCGATCATTTTGGCGTTCCGACGGAGATTGAGTTGGACTTGGGAGGCGGCCACCCAGAGATACAGACCCTGGCTGCAAAGCACTCCGCGGAACAGGCAGCTCGTCTCGCGGCGGCTCGTGAACAGGTGGCGAGTCACCCCTTGGTCAAGGATGCTATCGAGGTGCTCGGCGCCGAGCTGCGCGATGTGCGGCTGTCGCGGACCCCCACCTGACCTGTGGGCACCTGACCTGTGGGCAACTGATCAGCGGGAACACCACGACGATGCGCGGCATCTACCTAGACTACAACGCCAGCACGCCCATCGCTCCCGAGGTGGCCGCCGCCATGCGGCCGCTGTTGACCGACCATTTCGGCAACCCCTCCAGCGGCCACTGGGCGAGCAATGGTGCAGCTGAGGCCCTGACGTGGGCCCGCAAGCAGGTGGCCGCGCTCCTTGGCGCGGCGCCCTCGGAGATTGTGTTCACCAGCGGCGGTAGCGAAGCGAACAATCATGCCATCAAGGGAGTGGTCACCCGCGCGCTTCGTGAGCACCCCGGAAAGACCCCTCACATCATCTGCTCGGCTATCGAGCATCCCTCGGTGGCTCAGGTTTGCACGACCCTCGAGGGCCTTGGGGCCCAGGTGACTCGAATCGGTGTCGACGCCACGGGGCGTATCGATCCCACTCGCATCGCCCAGGCCATCACCGACGACACGGTGCTCATCACCGTGATGCACGCCAACAACGAGGTGGGCACCCTCCAGCCGCTGGGCGCCATCGCGACCATCGCGAAGCAACACGCCATCCTCCTGCACAGCGATGCGGCCCAATCAGTCGGCAAGGTGCCGGTCCTGGTGGACGACCTCGGTGCCGATCTTCTCACCGTTGCGGGGCACAAACTCTACGGGCCCAAAGGGATCGGCGCTCTCTACATCCGTGACGGCGTCACCATCGATGCACTGGTCCACGGAGCGGGTCACGAGGCGGGGCGTCGCGCCGGTACTGAGAGCGCGCTGCTCGCGGTCGGGCTTGGCGCCGCCTGTGAGTTGGCGCGCCGAGACCCGTGCGCCGAGCGACTAGGCGAGCTGCGGGACGGGTTCTGGCAGCGGTTGAGCGATGCCTTCGGCGAGCGAGTCGTGCTCAACGGTCACCTCACCGAGCGGCTGCCCAATACGCTCAACGTCAGCTTCGTTGGCCAACAGTCCCACGACATCTTGGCGCGCCTCGATGGGGTGGCTGCGTCGACGGGCTCGGCCTGTCACGCCGGCTCTCGGACTATCTCCGGCGTGCTCGCCGCCATGGGAATTGACGAGCATGTCGCCCTAGGGGCGATTCGCTTCAGCCTGGGTCGAGGCACCGACCAGGCGCAGATCGATCGAGTGGTCGAGCAGCTGGTCGAGATTTTAGCAGCCGCGCCCCCTGCCAGTGAAAGCTCCTAGGCGCCACCGCGTTCTGACTCTTACAACAGGATCGAATCGAGGCTCTGATGACCAACGACTCATTTGCTTGCCGCTGCGGTACCGTCGCGGCCCACGCCTGTGCCTCCACTGCCCGAGTCTGGGTGGCACTGGCCTGTCTGACGGTGCTCACGGCATGCGGGGGTAGCGCCCCCATGGTCTCTGAGGCTCCGGCACCAGGTGGCGACTATGGCTCGCACAGGGCGATGGCCCCTCAGGCGGAGATGGTTGCTGAGAGGAGCGATCTCGCACCCCCCTCCCCGCCCCCTGGGATCGCTGCGGAGGCTGGAGGCATGAGTCCCCAACCCATGGCGGCACCCGCAGCCGCGGATCAGAGCACCAAGCGCAGCGCTCCACCGAGCAAGAGCGTTGGGGCCAAGGAACCTGCCCCCAAGAGCACCAAGCTGGCAGGCGCACCGATCGCCCAGATGCTCATCTTCACGGGTCAACTTCGACTGTTGGTCAATCCCACCCAATACGCTCAGCGTATCGACGCGGTCATCGACATCGCCGTGGCGATGGGGGGCTACATCTCTCGCCATGACAATCAGAACGTCACCGTGCGCGTGCCCTCCGGCCGGTTCCGCGATGCGCTGAAAGAGATGGAGAAGCTGGGTGAGGTCACCCATCGGGAAATTCAGGCCCAGGACGTGTCGGAGGAGTTTCACGACCTAGGCGTGAGGCTGAAGAGCCTCCGGGCCACTCAACAGCGGCTCGAGGACTTCCTGAAGCGAGCCAAGAACATCCAGGAAGTGCTGCGCATCGAGCAGGAGCTATCGCGCCTCAACGGCGAGATCGACCGCATCGAGGGTCGCCGGCGGTACCTCTCCGCTCGCGCTACCTTCTCCACCATCACGGTCTCCTTCCAGCCAAAGCCGAAGGATCAGATTGCCATCGATCCAGATGATCCACCGCCGCCGCCGCCACCACCGAACACCATTCCCCTGCCCATCGATTGGCTATCCAAAGTCGGCTTGAGCCAGCTGCTGCAACTGCGTTGACCAAGGCGCCAAGGAACCGAGGTCTGTCATGATTCGACGACTCATCGTCTTCGCCGCGTTCGCTGCCACCGCCTTTATCGTCACAGGCTGTGGTGCGGGCTTCTCCATCACCACTCCTGCTGGCTTCGCCGAGCTCGACGATCAGGAACACTATGGTTATCGAGCCACCAATCCCCAGGGCGTGGTCATCGCGGTGCGCCGAGAGGACAACGCGCCTTACGGCGATCTCAGTTTCTGGTCCGGTGCGGTCGACGCCCATCTTCGGCGCAACGGCTACACCGCGGTCAAAGCCATCGACGTCAAAACGGCGGACAACATCCCAGGAAAGCAGATACGGTATCGCGCCACCCGCAGTGGACGGGACCACGCCTTCTGGGTCACCGTCTTCGTGACCGAGACGGTCGTCGTAACCGTCGAGGTGGGCGGTGACGTCGAGTTCTTCGAGCAGCTCGAGAAGCCACTCACCAAGGCCCTCGCCTCACTGACCATCAGCTAGACTGGTGGTTCCCAGGCTTGCGACGCTTAGGGTAGGCGGTACTTGGCGGGGATCTTCGCTTGCAGCTTAGGCGCCAGTCGATCCCGGGCGATTCGTACTTCCACCAGATCGATGAGCGGCGTGGCCGCCACTCGCTTCAATCCCTCGGTCGCGGCGGCTTGGCCTGATCCCTGGGCGCGCATGGAGATGTAAAACTCCGCCTCGATCCGTTCTGAGTACTTGCTTGCTGTGGCGCGCAGCTGTTCATCGTTCAGCATGCCACGAGCCCAGCGTGCCAGCTGACTGGTCCACTCGTCGCCGTCGACGGCGTCGAGCAAGATGCGATCTACTTTCCCGTCCGGTGCTTCGCCGAGCTCGCGCTCGAGAAGCATCAAGCACAGGGCACCATGGACCAGGTCCTCAGCCTCGATCTTCCCTTTGATGCCTTTTTGAAGCGCCGCGCGAGCCGCGGTGATGTCTTTGTAGGTGAGTGCTCGCCCCACCGCCCGCCGCACCGTGGGGCCGAGCATCTGGCGGTGGCGCGTCGCGATCTCGAGAGCTCGCTCGTGGGCTCGCGAGGCGCTTGCCCGGTCGCCATAGCCGTCCAGCACTCGAGCTAGCAGGCGCTCGGCACGGAGCCTTGCGGTGGGCGACGTGCCCCGCTTGCGGACCTGGAGCACGATCGCCAGTGTCCGCTCCAGAGCATCGGCGGCCTCGTCCTGCTTGCCCATGTCACGCAGAACCTCGAAGGCAAGCAGCCGGCTGTCGGCGGCATCGAGCGGCAAGCCGTTTTCAGGTAGCGCCATGGCGCGCTTGGCGTGGGCGAGCGCTACAGTCAGGTTGCCCACTTGTCGTTCCAGGGCTCCCAGCATCGTGAAGCCCCAAATCGTGGGTTCCTCGTCGAGGGCTTGGAGCAACAGCGGTCGGGCGGCGTCAACCTGTCCTGAGCGCAGCTCGACGCTCGCCATGAGTCGTCGTAGCTGGGATGCAGAGGGCGTGAGCTTGCCACGCAGCTCGTCCCGCTTGGCCAAATCGAGCAGGCCGCGGCTCGCGGCGAACGTACGCCGCGCTACCGCGGTGGTGCCCGTCGCGTATTGATCGGCAAGCGCATCGGCGATCAGCGACATGGCCGAGCTCAGTGAGACTGCCGATGGCTGAGCGCCCAGCGCGTCTCGAAGCACGTGCGGGGCCACCTCGGGCATACCCAGATTGATGAGCTGGCCGGCGAGCAGATGTCCGATGGCGAGGCTGGTGGGATCGCGGCGGTAGGCCTCCAGCGAAATGCCCCACAGCGCCGCCTCGAGCAACTCTCCGGAAAGGCGGGTGGCACGGTCCTCATCGCCGTAGGACGCCCGCGCCACGTCTCGAGCCAAGAGGCGCCAGTCCTCGGCCGTGTCGTCCTCTGCAACGGCCTTCAGCCTCGTGAAGAACGCCGGCGGAATGATGCGACCTGCTGCTGACTTCTCGATGGTTTCGACCGCCTCGCGCGCCTGGCCGTGGCGCAAGAAGAGCGCCGCCATCGTTTCACCACCACTCTGCGTTGCCCTGAACATCTCAGGCACCTCCGAGCGAGGTGGCAAGGCGCGGGTCAACTGGTACTTCACTTCGTATTCAATCGCTCGCCCGATCCACTTGTGGACAGCGCGGGTGGCGATGGCCAGCGACTCCTCGTTGGGCTCCAAGAGGGTACGCCCGACCGCGGAACGCTTGTCGGCGGCGAGGCGCTGCATGTCGCCTCCTGTGCGAGTCTCCTTCGCCCATCGCCGCAAGGCCGCGATGTGCCCCCGCAGCTGCTGGTGCTCCACCGACGTCGGCGGCAGGAGCTGTAGCTGCATGAGCATCAGCGCCAAGGCTCGTCCCTCGTCGCCCCGGGCGCTGAAGCGCTCGATGGCGCCGGTCAGGGCCTGCACACTGGTGGCGTCGAACATGTCCGGCCGGGATTCGCCAACCCGCAGCAGGTACAGCGCGCCAACCACTGAGCGCGTACCACGCACGTCGTCTCCTGCAGCGAATTGAGCCGCTGCGTGGGTCATTTGCAGTCGAACGACTCCGGCCAGCAAGGCGGAGCGCTCGGCGGTGCGTTCTCCTTCCCGCAGCAGTCGGTGTACCGCGCCGGCAAAGCCCGCGTCGTCGACCGTGATGGCCGGCAGCGCGGGCGTTTCATCTCCAGGGACCTTGGCTGGCGGGGCGTTCTGGTTACAACCAACCGTCGCCGAGGCAGCAACGGCGATGCTCAGGCTCAGCCAGGCAACGGCGGACAGGAAGACGTGTCGTCCTTGGCCTGGGCCGGTGACCACATTCACAACGTGAGGCTAGCACGCTCGCGGCGCGGCGGTACGGATCCAGCAAAACGCGATCCAGCAAGGCGCGACGGGATTGCCCAAGAGCGCTTGATCCGCGACCAGCTGTCGATATCAGGGCCTCGAGGGAGGGATGCGCGCCGCTCGGTTCGGTGGTATCTGCTTGGCGGTGAAGGATCCCTACGAGGTGCTCGGCGTCACTCGCTCGGCCACTCAAGACGAGATCAAGAGCGCCTTCCGTAAGCACGGAGCGAAGCACCACCCTGATCGCAATCCAGGGGATGACGGAGCGGTCCAGCGCTTCAAAGAGATCAACGCCGCCCACCAGATCCTGAGCGATCCAAAGAAGCGGGCGATGTTCGACCGGTTCGGTGCAGCGGGGATTGGCGGGGCTGGCGGTGCGGCCACCGGTCCCTTTGGCAGTGTCCCCATCGACCTGAGTGAGCTCAACATCGATGGTCTGTTCGGCGATCTGCTCGGTGTGCTCGGCATTCGGGTTGGCGATCGGGGTCACGTGCAAGCCGAGGTCTCCGTCAGCTTCGAAGAGGCGACCTTCGGAACGACGACCAAGGTCAGCTACCAGCGAGTCAAGACCTGTGCGGATTGCGGTGGCACCGGTGCGGCCAAGGGAACCAAGCTGGCTCGTTGCAGCGCCTGCAACGGACGGGGGCGCGTGCGCTTCCAACAAGGGGTATTCCCGATCGCGGTCGAGCGCAGCTGCTCACGGTGCAACGGTACCGGTGAGATCGTGGTGACCCCTTGCGATAGCTGTCGGGGCGTTGGGTTGCGCGGCAGCGAAGAGGAGACGGAAATTACCGTTCCCAAGGGCGTAGAGAGTGGCTCTACCCGTCGCATCGAGGGGAAGGGCAACATGGTGAGAGGCCGCAAGCCCGGCGATCTCGAGGTCACCATCCGGGTGCGGTCCCATGAGTTCTTCAGGCGCTCAGGAGACAACGTGCTCTGCTCGCTCCCCATCACCTTTGCTCAGGCGGTGCTTGGAGACGAGATCGAGATCCCCACCCTCGACGGCAAAGGGATCATGCGGGTTCCGGCAGGCACCCAGCCTGGCACGCTCCTGAGACTACGGGGCAAGGGCGTTCCCAGACGGGTCATGGGTGGTCGAGGCGACCAACTCGTCGAGATCCAAGTCGAGATCCCCACCGATCTCGATGCCCGTCAGCAGCAGCTGGTCAACGAGCTCGCTGGCGAGCTAGGCGAGTCGGTTCAGCCCCAGCGGCGTACCTTCATGGAGAAGCTCAAGGATCTGTTTAGCTAGTGGGAAGCGCTCCAGGAGGCTGGCGTCAAACACGCCAGGGATGTAGGGGCGGGGTTCATCCCTGAGACATCCCCACGAATTCGGCGCTGCCGACAAACAATATCGGCACCTTGCGGTCCTGTGACCGAAGCGACAGCTGTTCGGCCGTGAAAACGCTTACGGAATCTGGTTCCTTGACGTTGCTAGGCGAAAGGAAACCCCGTGTGCCCAAGTCGAAGCTCGCGCCGAACCCTGCCGCCTTTGCTCGATGGAGTTCACGAGAAGCATCTCGATACGGCGTTTGACGTGGCGGCCGCTCTTCTTCGAGGTGGGTGACTGACGCTCACTGGTCTGGGCCGCGCGCTGAGCCGTGATGTCGCGCTGAGGCACAGCATCCAGAAGGTCGATCGGTTGCACCACGAGCCCGAGACGTTCTTTCGGGCCATCGCTCACGTCGTGCTCGCCGGCACGTTGCTGCTGTGGACAGCTGCGTAATCCGTGGACAAGCCCAGTGCGGCCTTGCCAAGACATGATGATGTTCGGTTGGGGCTTGACCACCAATTGCGCACCTGCCCACAGCGATTTCGACGACGATTCTTTGTTTTCTTCTTCTGATCATTTTCCATCTGAGGACGTCGTCGTCGGGGCGGTGGTCTTGTGGTGAGGCGCGAAGCGGCTCTCCACAAATCCACCGCCCACCGTATTCCCGCGGTGGCCGAT
>JAUVCD010000657.1 GCA_030590865.1 Myxococcales bacterium
CCTGTTCCTGCAAAGCTCGAGGAGCCGCCGCCGCTCGAGCGCCTGCAAGCCGGAGGGCGCATTGTTGCGCACCTCCTACTGTGCGAGCCTGCCCTGAGCGTGTCCGACTCTGATTCTTCCCTCTCCGCAGCGCCCCCGCTGCAGGCCTCCCTACCACCGCTGATCGACCGGGCCGCTCACCTGAGGAGCCAACCCGAACAACTGGCCGCGCTGCTCGACGACCCGGCTAGTCTGGTGGTGCCCCTGTGGCGCAACCGCAGCCTCATCGCCCGCAGCCATCCCCCAGCACCCGCGCTGCTCGAGATCACGGCTTGCGGCGATCTCATCGACCAGGCCCCCGAGGTGGTGTTCCTGGGCTTGAAGGGCGAGCATGCCTGCTTTGCAGTAACCGTCGATCCAGACAAGGCCTCGCTCGACCATCCGGCCCTGTCCGACCAGGGAGACTTCAACGACTTGCGCCTGGCGGGCAGCACCTTACCCGTCCAGGAGGCCGAGCTGCTCGCCTACGCTCGGGGCATCCTCTACTGGCACCGCCACCATCGCTATTGTGCCGACTGTGGCGGAGCAACCAGGTCAGCTCAGGGCGGCCACCTTCGCGAGTGTGCGGCTTGCCAGAAGCGGCACTTCCCGCGGACGGACCCGGCCATCATGGCGCTAGTGGTGCACGACGACCGGTGCCTGCTCGCTCGCCAACCAGGTTTTCCCAAGGGAATGTTCTCGGTGTTGGCCGGCTTCGTCGAGCCAGGCGAGAGCTTGGAAGACGCGGTCATCCGCGAGGTGCGCGAAGAGGTCGGCCTGGCGGTGACGGATCTGCGCTACCTGCGCTCTCAGCCCTGGCCTTTTCCCAGCTCACTGATGCTCGGCTTCGTCATGCAGGCGCTGACGGCGGACATTCAATTGGACGAGCAAGAGCTGGAGGAAGCACGCTGGCTCACTCGCGCGGAGCTGCGCAACCTGGAGGGGATGTTCATCCCACCTCCCTACTCACTGGCTCATCAACTCATTGCCCATTTTCTCGATGGCGCCGGGTGACGACCGCCATTGGGGACCATCAAGTCGCGACCAGGGCCTCCTCGACGGCCGGCACGAAGATCCTGTCGACGTCACCCTCGAGCCGCAAGGTCACCAGCGGCTTGGCGTCGTGATCGGTCGCGCCACGATTGATGATCACGTAGGGCACACCCCGCTCGGCCGCGGTCAGCGGTACCGAAGCAGCCGGATAGACTGATAGCGTCGAGCCCATCGACACCACCAAGTCGCAGCCCATCGCGGCCTCACCGGCCCGCTCCAGATCCTCGCTGCAGAGCGCCTGTCCGAAGCTGATGGTGGCAGGCTTGAGCCAGCCTCCACAGGGGCACTGGGGCGGCTTGCGACTCTGGGCAAAGGCCTCGAGGTGGGGCCGCGGATCGCCGCGGACGTGGCAGGTCTGACATTCGACCACCCGATTGGTCCCGTGCAGCTCGACCAGCCGCCGGTCGCTCGTGCCCGCCTTGCTGTGCAGACCGTCGATGTTCTGGGTGACACACATGGCGAGCTTGCCCGCCTGCTCGAGTGCGGCCACCGCCTGGTGGACCCGATTGGGGGCGGCGTCGTGGAAAGTCTCCCAGTCGTCCACTCGCTGACCCCAGTACTCGACGCGGGCCGCCTCTGAAGACATGAAGTCCTGGTAGTAGACCGGCTGCTTCGTTTTCCAGACCCCCTTGGGTCCCCGGTAGTCCGGGATGCCGCTGCCCGTGGAAATCCCGGCGCCGGTGAAAATGAGGATGGCCTGGGCCTCTCGCAGGACGCTGACGAGTTGCAGGTTGGCTTCGTGCATCATTGGGACCGTCGCTCAGTCGGAGTATAGAACAGCCTGTCATGCAAATCGGAGTACTGACGTCGGGCGGGGACTCTCCTGGGATGAACGCCGCCCTGAGAACTGTGGCGGTCGTGGGCATAGCCCGGGGCCATCGAGTCATTGGCATCCGCCGAGGCTATGAAGGCCTGCTGGCTGCCGATACGGTCGAGCTCTCCCTCGCCGAAGTAGAAGGGATCTCCCGCTACGGCGGAACGGTCCTGGGCTCGGCGCGGAGCAAAGAGTTCCCGACGCCAGCGGGCCAGGCCAAGGCCAAGCAGCGGGTCGCCGAGCTCGGCCTCGACGCTCTGGTGGTGATCGGCGGCAACGGCTCGATCACCGGTGGCCACCTGCTAGGTGAGGGGCGGCCCTGCCAGATCGTGGGATTGCCTGCCTCGATCGACAACGACATCGGCCACTGCGGGTTGGCCATCGGCGTCGACACGGCAGTCAACACCATCGTCGAAGCCTGCGACCGCATCTCCGACACGGCCCGAGCCCACCGCCGCGCCTTCTTGGTCGAGGTGATGGGACGCCAGAGCGGTTTTCTCGCCATGCGCGCCGGCATCGCCGCCGAAGCGGACGCCATCGTCTATGGCGAGCAAGGAGACTGCGGCGAAGATGCGCTGGTCGAGGAGCTCTCGGCGGTGCTCGACCGGTGCTTCGCACCGGACCGAAAGAAGCAACGGGCCCTGATCGTCAAGGCCGAGGGCGTACCGGTGTCGAGCGCCGTGCTGGCCGCTCGACTGCAAAAGCACCTAGACGAACACCACCCGGGGATCGATGTCCGGGAGACCGTGCTGGGCCACGTGGTGCGAGGCGGCAACCCGAGCGCCTTGGATCGCATGATCGCTCAGCGACTCGCCTTCGGTGCCGTGCTCGCCGTCGAGCAAGGGGCCCACGACGTCATGCTCGGCTGGGACGTCCCCGACGATTTCGGCCAGGCCACCCCCGATTCATTCGTGCGCATGGTGACCATTCCGGAGATGCTGACCGAAACGGAGCGCTTGCTGGACGGCACCAGCCCGGTCGTCCAGCGGCGGATCGGCCTGCTGGAGAAGGTGAAGGACATCCTGGCGCTGTAACCGCCGCCGGAGACCACTGGCCCAGCCGGTCAGCTGGAACCGAAATCGATCTTGTCGCCGAACCGATCGCGAATCTCGTCCACCGCGTGCTCCAGATCCGAGCGCTGGTCATCCTCGGTCTGCTCGAACAGGTGGAGCTGCTTGGGCGAGTCGACCTGCTCGAGGTCAAAGGCCGCCGCGCCTACCAAACGGATCGGTTGATCGAGATTGAAGCGGCCCAGTAGCTCGGCAGCTAGCTCGAAGATCGTGCGCGAGTCATCCACCGGCCGGGGCAGGCGGCACTGCCGGGTCTGGAGGCGAAAGCCACGGCTGTAGCGCAACTTCACTCGGATGCCGCCTGCCCGCAGGGAGGCGCGCCGCAGGTGACGGGCCACCCGCTCACACTGGCGCCTGAGCACCCGCTCCACCTGCCGGCGACCGCGCACGTCCTTGGCGAGAGTGTTCTCCGAACCCACTGACTTGCGCCCTCGGGATGGGACCACCCGCCGGTCGTCTTCGGCATGGGCAAGGGCGTGAAGGTGAGCGGCGTGCCCGGCACCCAAGTGACCTTCGAGGATGCTTAGGCTTGCCGTCGCCACATCCCCAATGGTGGCCAGACCAATCTTCTTCAGCTGAGCCGCTGCCTTGGGCCCGACCCCCCAGAGCTTGTCGATGGCCAGCGGAGCAATGAAGCTCTGCTCCTGGCCGAAGGGGACCCAGGTGATGCCGTCCGGCTTGTCCAGGTCGCTGGCCAGCTTGGCGAGGAACTTATTGCTGGCGATCCCCACCGAGCAGGTCAGCTGGGTGCGCTCGACGATGGCGTCCTTGATGGACCGGGCCATGGCGTCCGGAGCTCCGAAGAGGGTTTCGGCCCCCGTCATGTCCAGGAACGCCTCGTCAATGCTGAGCGGCTCCATCAGAGGCGTGAAGGTCGCCATCACGTCCATAATCTGCCGGCTTATCGCGGCGTAGTGACGCATTCGGACAGGCACGACGATGGCCTGCGGGCAGCGTCGCAGGGCCTGGGCCATGGGCAGGGCACTGTGGACGCCGAAGGGCCGCGCCTCATAGCTCGCGGTGGACACCACACCGCGCTGACTGGGACCACCCACGATGATTGGCTTGCCTCGCAGATCGGAATGGTCACGCTGCTCGACCGCCGCGAAGAACGCGTCCATGTCGACGTGCAAGATGATCCGTTGGCGAGTCATCGCCGGCCCCCGCGACCCATCCCGTCAGCCGACTGGGCCGGCCATCCCGACACGGATCTCGCGAGTCAGATCCCGCTCCACGGTCTTGGCCGCCACCTTCAGAGCGTTGCGCACCGCCCGGGCATTCGAGCGACCGTGGGCCTTGATGACCAATCGATCGAAGCCCACGATGGGCGCGCCGCCATATTGTTTCCAGTCGGTCATGTCGCGCACCTTCCGGATCCCTTTGGACAACATACCGAGCCCGAGCTTGTAGCGGAGCTTCGAGCCATAGGCCGCCCGCGCCATGTCCTTGGCCACCTCGGAGACCCCTTCGAGCATCTTCAACACGATGTTGCCCACAAAGCCCTCGCAGACGATGACGTCGGCGGTCCCCCGAGGGATGTCGAGCCCTTCAGCGTTGCCCATGAACTCGACCGCCTCCAGCTGGCGCAACCGCTCATGAGCCTCCACAATCGCCGGCGTGCCCTTGGTGGGCTCGCTCCCGTTGGACAGGAGCGCCACCCGGGGCCGTTCGATGTCCGAGATGGTACGCGAGTAGGCGCTACCCATGACCGCGAAGGCCACCAGATCATCGGCGCTGCAGCTGACCGTAGCGCCGACATCGAGCATCAGGGCAAAGGGGTCCTGGTGGGGGCCGTGCCGCTCGGCGGTGGGATAGACCGCCGCCAAAGCGACCCGCCGCACCCCGCGACAGCGCTCGAAGGTGCGGGACGCAGCGAGGATGACCGCCCCAGTGTTACCGGCGCTCACCAGCGCCTGAGCTTCATCGCGGGCCACCAAGCGAGCGGCGGCTAGAACCGAGCAGTGGGGCTTGTCGTCGAGCGCCTGGGCCGGTTTGTCGGTCATGGACACGAAGCTGGGCGCATGCACGATGCGCAAGCGCTTGGGTTCGTGGGGCTCGGCGTCGAGCGCGGTGGTGATCTGCTGCTCGTCACCCACCAAGAGGATGCGAATCGGAACGTCCTCGCGGCTCAGCTGAGCCGCCCCTTGGGTGATGGGCCCAACGCCGGCGTCGGCCCCCATCACATCGAGCGCCACTGTAATCATCGGTCCCGCCTCCCCCGAGCTAGATAGGTCGCCACCGCTGCCATGCCCTCGTCGTAGCTCATCGGAGGATCGTAGCCGAGATCCCGTCGCGCCTTGTCGATAGGAACGCGGTGATGGG
>JAUVCD010000427.1 GCA_030590865.1 Myxococcales bacterium
GTCGGCATCTTCGTACCGGGGAGAAACACCATGAACTACGCCTCACGACGCACCCTCTTGAGCACCCTCTTCGTCCTAACCGCTTGCGCGACCTGCCTGTCAGGCTGTCCCAGCGAGTCGAAGCCCAAAGAGGGCACCGACAAACCGGCAGTGAGCGGCAAGTCCGCCGGCACCGGTGAGACCCAGAAGCCACCCACATCGAACAAAGAGTTCAAGATTGGGTGGTCAGTGTGGACGGGCTGGATGCCCTTCAAGCTGATGGATGAGAAGGGCTTCCTCCAGAAGCGCGCCAAGGAGCATGGCGTCAAGATCAAGCTGGTCGAGTTCAAGGGCTATATGGACTCGGTGCAGGCCTATGCGGCCAAGAAGCTCGACGGCTGCGCCATGACGAGCATGGAGTCGCTTCAGCCGGCATCCAACGGCGTCAAGTCCGCGGGCATTCTGATCAACGACCGCTCCCACGGCGGCGACGGCGTGCTGGCCCGGGGCACTACGGATGTCAAAGGCCTGGCGGGCAAGACGGTGCTGCTCGAGGAGTTCAGCGTGAGCCACTACCTGCTCAACCGGGCCCTCGAGTCGGTGAACCTCAAGGAGAAGGACGTCAAGATCAAGAACATCCCGGGTGACGATGCGGGCAAGGCCTTCATCACCGATCCGAACGTCCAGGTCGTGGCCACCTGGAACCCCCACCTGTTCCAGGCGGTGGAAGCGGGCAAAGGCAAGGTGATCTTCTCGAGCCGCGACATCCCCAACGAGATCATGGACTTCTTGATCGTGAGCGATGCCGCGCTCAAGGAGGCGCCCGGTCTGGGCAAGGCGCTCACCGAAGCCTGGTTCGATGCCATGGACTACATCACCAACACGGCCACTCGCAAAGAGGCCATCGAGATCATGGCCAAGGGCGCTGGCTCGTCGGTCGAGGACTTCAACAAGATGCTGGCCGACACCGATCTGTTTACCGACAAGAAGAAGTCCGCTGACTTCCTCGAAGGTGACGTGATCAAGAGCACCATGACCAAGGTGAAGAAGTTCAGCTTCGACCACGATCTGGTCAAAGACGACAAGTTCACCATCGGCTTCGGCAAGGACGCCAAGGACCTGCTGCGCTTCGACAACAGCTACATCGTCGTCAAGTGAAGCTCGGCCGTCGCAAGATCATCGGCTCACCGCTCGCCACCAAGTGGCGAGTGGTGCTGGGGATCCTGCCGCTCATCATCTTGATCGGGCTCTACGCTTATTTCTCCCACCAGCGGCACGTAGAGAACCCGCTCGATCGGTTGATGCCCAGCCTCGAGCAGCTGAAGGACGGCATCCACGACATCACCACGCCCAACAAGCGGACCGAGGAGATCTGGCTGGTCAGCGACACGCTGGCGTCCCTCGAACGGCTCGCACGGGGCATGGGAGCCGGACTGCTCATCGCCATCATCTTGGGGCTGGGGATGGGGATCTTCTCGACCGTCCATGGCCTGCTGGCGCCGATCATGACGGCGCTGGCCAAGGTGCCACCACTGGCCCTGCTGCCGATCATCTTCATCTTTCTAGGCGTCGATGAGAGCTCAAAAATCGTGCTCATCGCCCTGGGCATCGCCCCGACGCTCACCAATGACATCTCCCTGGCGGGCCGCGCCGTGCCGCGCAACTCGATCATCAAAGCCTATACCCTCGGGGGCAGCACCTCCGAGGTGGCGCTCAAGGTGATCCTCCCCCAGATCTTGCCCCGGATCCTCGACTCGATCCGCCTGACCATCGGACCGGCGTGGATCTTCCTCATCGCCGCGGAGGCCATCGCCGCGGACAGCGGGCTCGGCTACCGCATCTACGTGGTGCAGCGGCAGCTCGCCATGAACATCATCCTGCCCTACGTGGTGTGGATCGCACTCATCGGCGTGACCTTGGACTACGGCATCGCGGCCCTGTCGAAATGGGGCTTCCCCTGGGCCCACCCGGCCAAGGGGCACTGAGGACTCAGCATGGCCAAGGACTCGAAGCTGAGCGCCACGGACAAGGCTGCCGCCGCAGCGGCCAAAGCGGCCAAGACACGGAAGCCCAGGCCCATCGTCGTCAGCACGGAGGGTCCTGATTCAGAGCCGGAACCGGCGGCGAAGGGTCAAACTGGAGGCGCCTCCTGCCTGGAGGTCAAAGACGTCTGGCAGCGCTACCCGAGCCCCAAGGGTGGCCACCAGATCGTGCTCAACGACATCAACCTCTCGGTCCCCAAACCCGAGTTCATCAGCGTGGTGGGCCCGAGCGGCTGCGGCAAGTCGACGCTCTTGCGCCTCATCCTGGGGTCCGAGCCCCCCTGGAAGGGCACGGTCCACGCGGGCGGCGATCTAGTCGTCCACCCGGATCGTAACCGGGGCATCGTCTTTCAGCGCTACTCGCTGTTTCCTCACCTGACGGTCCTGCAGAACGTGATGTTCGGCCTGGAGATCGACGGCACCTTGCTGCTCGAGAAGTGGCTCTTGTGGCCTTGGTACCGCAAGACCCACAAGCGCTACAAAGCAACGGCCATGGAGTACCTGGAGACGGTCAGGCTGGCGGAGCATGCCGGCAAGTACCCTCAGCAGCTGTCCGGCGGGATGCAGCAGCGCGTCGCCATCGCTCAGGCGATGATCATGAAGCCGACCATCCTGCTCATGGACGAGCCTTTTGGCGCCCTCGACCCGGGAACCCGGGAAGATCTCCAGCTGACCATCATCGAGACCTTCGAGCAGCAGCAGACCACCATCTTCTTCGTCACCCACGATCTGGAAGAGGCCATTTTCGTGGGCGGCCGGCTGCTCGTGCTGTCGACCTTCTACACCCCCGAGGGCGGTGGCGATGCGGTGGGCGCCAAGCTGGTCATGGACGTCGCCACTCCCGGCTGCGCCACCACCGGCGACAAGAAGAAGGGCGAGTTCCAGGACTTCATCGAGAACGTCCGCCTTCAGGGCTTCAACCCGGAGCACCGGCAGCACGTCGAGGATTTCGACCGGCGCCAAGACGGTGGGTGACCTGCGCGATACCATCGGCGCCGCACCCGGACATGTGTGCTTTCTTTTTTCGGGTCTAGAAGCTCGCCTCAATGTGAAGGGCGCCGCCGAGCTAGAGCCCCTCGAGACAGGGAACAGGCTTCCAGGGGGCAGCCAGGTTGTTGCAACTAGCGACGTGGCCCATGCCGTTGCCAACAGCGGAGGCGACGCCGGTCGTTGAATCGACCCAGTAGAGCACGGCGTCTGTGGTGCAACCGTAGATTACGCCGGTGGCGGGGTGGAGCTCGATGCCCACCGACGCAAAGACCACACCGGTGATGTTGGCAGCCACCGTGGCGGCGCCGGTGTCCCGATCGATGGTGTAGAGCTGATTGGTTGCGCCGTTGATCCCGTAGAGACCGCCATAGCCTGCGTCGAGCTGGTCGGACCAGGTAGCCCCCGAGGTCGTGAAGTCGGCGCCCAAGGGGCCGACCTGGGTGCCCACGGCGGTGTTCGGATCCAGAGCCAGCAGCAGGTCGTTGGTGGTCTCGATGCCGTAGAGCCCGAGAGCGTAGTCGGCGGTGATGCCCGGGATGGCCCCGTAGCCGGTCTGACCGACCGGGCTGACGGTGCAAGAGCAAGGGTCGATAACGTCGAGGGTGCCGTCCTGGTAGTTCGATCCAAAGAGCGTGCCCTCCCGGGAGAAGGTGCTCGAGTGGTAGTTGATACCGTCGACAGCAGGCGGCAGCGTACAGGCGACCTGGCCGACGCCAGTGAGCGCATCGATCTTCAGCAAGGTCGATGGACTGGCAGCGTGATCGATGCTCACCAAATACAGCGGCGCGGCCCCACCGTCACCGCCTCCGCCGCCGGCTCCTCCAGATCCGCTCGAGCTACCGCCGGTGCCAGCACCGCCACCACCGGCCGCACCAGAACCGCCACTACCTGAGGATGAGCCGCCAGCGCCACTCCCCCCGCCACCTGAAGTGCTGACGCTGCCGCCGGCGCCTTGCCCAGGTCCCGGCTGGGTGTCATCGGAAGAGCAACCCGCCGGAACGAGCAGCACTAGGGTGAGAACCGGAATCAGTCGTCTCATGACGCTCTCCTCGAGCTCAAGGCGCTACGAAGCGGTCGAAGAAGTCCAGTATCGCCTCGTTCATCGGCGGCCATTCGTTGTGCTCTTCCGAGCCCTCGCAATACTGTACTTCGACGCCGTCATCACAGCCGTCATAGGCGACGCAGCCGTTGGACAGGGTGGTGCCCGACGCGGTGCAGGACGCGCAATCGGCCCACCATTGTGAAGGCTCGAGCCCAAAGCTCGGTACGGGATAGTGGCTGTCGTTTTCGCTATGGAGCACCATCACCGGAAGCGGTGCCGGACAGTCAACGCCATTGAGCGTCACGGTGCTCACCCCGGAAGCATTCGCGGCGATGGCCGCGGGTCTCGGATTGGTGACGTCGAACATCCCGGTGATCGAGGCGATGGTGCCTCCGTCCGACTGGCCGGTGGTGTAGACCCGACGCTCATCGATGCACCAGCGCGCGATGATCTGTTCCGGCACGCTGCCCGCGTCGTCCCAGTCAGCTTCATCGGCAGCGGGCACGTGGCTCAGATAGGCGACGACGTAGCCCCGGGCCGTCGCCGGATCGGTGAGCCCAGTGAGCTCCTCGACCTGGGTCGGATCGACCATCGTTGCTGGTGAGTACACGACGAGCAATGGGTGACCGACGGTCGCGTCATAGTCCGCCGGCGTGCGCACGTTGTAGTCCACGCCCAGCGGCGTTTGCTCGCCTTCCGCGCCGTCGACCGGACCATCCTTGGTCCCAGACGCACAGCTCGATTGAGATTCACCACCAGCGCCACCGCCCGTGTCCCCGCCCTGGCCACCACCTCCCTGAGAGGTTTGGGTGCCCCCCCCACCCCCGCCGTTAGCGTCATCAGTGCAACCGGCGACGCACAACAGTGAGGTCAGCGCGAGAATCGAAAGATATGAGCGACGTGGCATGGTGGAAGCTCCCTTGCCGCAATTGTCGCACAAGCGGCTGAGCAGCGCGTTCCAATCGGCTTGGGCAAGCGGCTGGCAGCATCCGCCTACCCAGGAGGCAGCCAACTTGAACTAAGGAGCGTATCCCCGTTCGACGTTGATCTCCTGCGCAGCCTGCACGCCGTTTGAGCAGTTGTAGGACAACACCACGTCGAAGCTCTGGTGGAAGACGTCCTTATGGTTCTGGACGGTGGGCAGCAGAGTGTCTGACGAGGCAAACCCCTTCACGCCCCCTGGAATGATGACGTTGAGCAACAGATCGGTGACCGCCGCCTCGTTGGTGCCGCTGTAGCTGCGGTCCATCTCGAACAGGAACACGTTGTGGGTCGCTGCCAGGGCGAGCATTGGCGCGACCTGAGAAGGATCACCGATGCGCACCATGTAGTGGACCGACTGCCAACCTGTGATGGTGGGAATGGTGCTGGTCAGCTCGTCGACAGACACCAAGATGAAGGACCGATCTTCGGCGCTCCGGGCGAGGATGGTGGCGACGCTCGCTGCCAGATCGCCGGTCTCCTTGACGTCGAGCTCCACGATCAGCTTGCCCGCAGCCCAGTCGAGCACGTCATCTAGGCGCTGGATGGTCTCGGTCAGCGAGACGCCGAGGTGGCACTGAGTGATCTCAGCCGCAGTCTTCTGCTCGATGTGCTGACCGCTGCAGTCCCACGACTCGTAGATCTCGATCGGGCTCGAGTGGGCGA
The DNA here is from genome assembly GCA_030590865.1 of Myxococcales bacterium. Lineage (GTDB taxonomy): Bacteria > Myxococcota_A > Polyangia > Polyangiales > Polyangiaceae > JAPYTK01. Next base: position 5,701 of record JAUVCD010000427.1, read on the forward strand.
TGACCGGAACGCCATCCTGGGTCACCCGCACGTCCATCTCGAGACCATTGGCTCCCTTGGCCAAGGCTTGCTCGAAGGCGGCCATGGAGAGGAACGGCGGGCCGAGCGCGTCCCAATCGCCTCCGTGGCTCACGATGAGGGCGCGGTGACAGCTTGCGTCGAGCCAGCAGCCCGCTAGCGAGGTCTGGTAATTCTCGCTGCCGCCAGCGCCTCCCGTACCGCCTCCACCGCCAGCACCGCCTCCACCCAGAGGCTGTCCGCCCTGTCCCCCGCCTCCCGTCGCGGCGCCACCGGTGCCCGTGGTACTGGTCGTGGTGGAGCTGGTGCTCGTCGGCCCCGCGCCGCCATCGCCAGTCGAATCGTCAGCGCAACCGAGGCCAACGACTGCCCAGGACACGAGGACTACTGTTGCGGTCAGGACTGCTTTCGCGGCGCGGCACATCAGGTTCATCCTAACCTGTGTCCCGACTCCGGAGAACCTGTCGCCCCGCGCTTGCGTCTCCTAGGCCAGGAGCTCAGACCGTTACTCGACGATGGGTTCCATGTCCCCAGACTTGACCCAGTCGACGATGTGACGCTCGATTTCCTGATAGGCCTCGACGTCCACACCAAGCGCGACCGCGTATTCGGTGCACCGCTCACGCTCTTTGTCACTGATGGCGCCGTCAGCCATGGCCAGCAGCACTGCCGAGTGAACGGCCACCATCCGCACGTCGGGATCGACGATCGCCATCGCCAGCTTTTCGGGGGTCATCTTCTCGAGCTCGGTGGGTTTGTCCTCCCCCAGCTCCTCGTCGAGCCCCGCGACGAGCTCGTTGATGAGGGCGAGCTCTTCGTCGTGCACGCCGTCGGTCTCGGCGATGTCCCGGAGCGCGGCGGCGATTGCCTCAGCGTCGTCGGCGCTGAGCGTGATGTCACTGAACAGGGGTCCGAGATCGTGTGGGCTGGACATGAGATATCGTATGGACGGCTGGGGTGATGGATCAAGTGGTCAGAGGAGTCAGTGGTAGCCCACAATGGCGCGAAGCTCTTCGCGCTCCCGGGACAGGCCATCGGGATCGTCTCGCAGTCGGGTGCACCAGGGCTCGGGCAGGTAGTCGAGGTGATTGGTGTACATCACGGCCTCGATAGTCTGCAGCCGCAGCTTGGTCCTCGAGCCTTCGGGCACGAAGCACTCCGCCTCGTGGGCGAACTGACTGAACTTGACGGGCACCAGGCCAGGACCGTCAACTTGGCTCGCCCGCCGGGCGACGCGCCGGGCCCGAGTCGCAATGAGAGCCAGCGCCGCCGGGGTGACGAAGCCTAACCCTGCAAACAGCTTCTCCAGCTGCTCATCGCCAATCTCGGCCCCTTCTTCGTCGGCGCAGAGTACGACACCACTGGCCTTCGCCACCGCCTCGAGAATGGACTTCTTATCGGCCAAGGTCTCGGGGGCGAGAATGGGCACGTGCTCCTCGACCCGTCCCGGTCGACCCGTGTCGGGCGCCAAATTGAAGGGGCGCGCGGTGAGCAGCAGCCAGAAGATTTTTCCCCGGTAGAACGGATCGCCCATGAAGGCCGTGAAGGCTCCAAAGACCCGGTCATCCACTTTGCTCCCGGCGTCCGACTTCTCGTTGCCGAGGGTCTTGTCGGCCTCATCCATGATGACGATGTTGGGGGTCATCGCCTTGAGGATGTTGAAGATCGTGTCCAGGTTGCTCTCGGTCTGACCGACGTACATGCCCCGGAAATTGCGTAACGCCACACAGTTGACGCCCGAATCGCGGGCGAAGGCTTTGGCGATGAAGGTCTTGCCCACGCCGTTGGGCCCAGGACAGATGACCCCGACCGGCACGTCCCGCCGCCCAGACCGCAGATCGTCGGCGGCTCTCAGGAAGAACTGCTTGATGCCCTCGTTGCCGCCCACAGCCTCCATGCCGTAGCGAGGCGCCAAAACCTCCAGCATGCCCCGACTGTCACGCTCGATGAGCTCCCGCTTGCGGTCCATGATGTAGGCGGTGGTCAACCGTCGGTCCTCGGACTGGAGCGCTCGCAGGAACAGGTGGCGGATCCCGGTGAGCGTCAGCCCCGCGGTCTGCTCGACGAGCTGCTCCTGAGTCACGTCCATCGCGAGCTTCTGGCGCCCCTCGACGACCAGCTTGGCCTGCTGCCAAGAAATGAACCGCTCCCGATCCTCGGTGCTGGGCCGGGGCACGTCGATGTCGTGAACCACCTCGGAACGCACGATACCGGGGTTGAGGTTGTGCAGGTTGTTGGTCAGCACGTAACAGACCGCATCCCGGGCCCCGACGTCTTGCAGCCGTTCGTAGAACAGCCGAGCGAAGCGCTGGAGGGTGACCGAGTTGATGCGATCGGTCTCCGACATGGTCTGCGGGTCACCATTGGGGGCCAGGTGCTCGGCATATTCGAAAATCACGGCCACGGGTCGCTTGGCCGCCTGCACCCCAACGATGAAGGCCTCGATGAAGGCCAAAGCCTGAATACTCTGCCGGGGAAAGTCGTAGAGACTCGAGATCAGTCGGTCGTCAGGGCGACGATTCTTGTTGGCCATGGCGACGAACTGGCGCGCTTCGTCGTCCTTCCGGAAGCGCATGCCCCGGGACACGTC
>JAUVCD010000756.1 GCA_030590865.1 Myxococcales bacterium
ACCGGTCACGGACTTGATGAGGTGCTTGTCGTTCGTGTCCTTCCGGTGAGGGTGCATGAAACCCCTGCCGGCCTTGGCGTAGGCTCGTGAGCCACGAAGACCTAACCGAGGAAGGCGACGATGAAGCGGACGCAGAGACGAGCGCTGCCGGCAGGCGTCAAGGCGCTTGGGGGCCGAATCGAGCAGTGGCGGCGGACACGCAAGGGCCGGTCCCGCATGCCAGAGCCACTGTGGGACGCGGCGCTGGCGTTCGCGCGGGTGCACGGCGTGTACGGGATCTCGCAAGCGCTGGGGGTTAGCTACGACTCGCTGAAGACCCGCCTGACGCGAGCCCCCAAGGCGGAAGCGCGGGGCCGGGGTTGTGCAGTGGTGGCCGACTTCGTCGAGGTGGCAGCGGCGGCGCCATTGATAGGCCCACCGGCCACTGGCACGGTGGTGGAGGTGGTGGAGCGCAATGGCACCAAGCTGACCATTAGCCTGGCCGCTGGTACGCCGCTCGATGTCGCGACGCTAATGAAGGGCTTCCGGAGCCGGCGGCGGTGATCCAGGTCACGCCGCAGATGCGGATTCTGGTGTCCGTCGAGCCCGCCGACTTCCGCAAGGGCATCGACGGATTGGCACAGCTGTGCCGCGAGGCATTGTCGGCCGACCCATTCTCCGGGGCGGTCTTCGTGTTTCGCAATCGGCGTCGCACCGCGGTCAAGCTGCTGGTCTACGACGGCCAGGGATTCTGGCTGGCGCACAAGCGCTTGTCGAAGGGACGATTTCGGCATTGGCCGGTGAGCGGTGAGGCCAGGGCGACGGAGCTGTTGGCCCACGAGCTGCAGGTGTTGCTGTCCGGGGGCGATCCCGCGGCCACCGACGCCGCGCCCATGTGGCGCCGCGTGGCGTAGCGCTACTCGGCTGGAGGTCAGCCGCACCTAGGGGGCTTGCGTTCCAATGCCGGCTCTGGTAGGTCGCAGAGTATGGAGTCGGTGCTCACCTATCGAGGTCGTCAGGTCAGCGCGCCTGACGTGGTGTTCATCCGGGAGCTGATCGGGCAGCACCCGAAGGCCAGCCGCCGCGCCTTGTCGAAGAAGCTGTGTGAGGCGTGGGGCTGGGTGCAGGAGAATGGCGCGCTGCGTGACCAGGTGTGCCGCTCGCTGATGCTGGAGCTGCACCGCGCCGGCCACATCGAGCTTCCGCCGGTCAGGTTCAGGCCGCCCAATCCGCTGGCGAAGCGTGCCCGGCCAGCGCCGGTACAGCTCGACCGCAGTCCGATCCGTGGTCGCCTGGCCGACCTCGGATCGCTCGAGCTGCGACAGATTCGGCGGCAAGCCGACCAGGAGGCGCTGTTCAACGGGCTGATCGAGGAGCACCACTACCTGGGCTACACGCAGCCAGTGGGCGAGCAGCTCAAGTACCTGGTGTACGCCGGGCAGCGACCGGTCGCTGCGCTGGCGTTCTCGTCGGCACCGCGCCACCTCGGACCGCGAGATCGGACCATCGGTTGGTCGGCCGAGCAGCGTCGAGCAAACATCCGCTTGGTTGCGTACAACACCCGATACCTGATCATGCCATGGGTCGAGATCCGCTACCTGGCCTCGCACCTGCTCGGCCGTGTGCAGCGGCAGCTGTCGGACGACTGGCAGCAGCTGTACGGCCACCCGATCTACTTCGTCGAGACCTTCGTGCTGCCCGAGCGATATCGGGGGACCTGCTACCTGGCGGCGAATTGGCGCCGGCTCGGCCAGACGACGGGGCGAGGCAAGGACGCGCCCACCAGGGAGCCGAATCGCCCGCGCAAGGACGTGCTCGGGCTACCCCTGCACAAGCGCTTTCGCGAGCTGCTCTGTGCGATGCCATGAAGGGTCCGTCGGTCAAGCGACTCGATCTCGAGGTCGAGCAGCTCCGAGCGACGCTGCAGCAGGCACGCTTGCGGCCGCTGCACGAGCAGGAGGTTGGGCAGCTCGGCGCGGTGCTCGACACGGTGCTGTTTGTCACCACCGAGCTCGACAAGAAGGGTGCGTCGATTCGACGGCTGCGCAAGCTGCTGTTCGGGGCGCGCACCGAGAAGACCCGCAACGTCCTCGGCGCGCAAGACGACAATGGTCAACCGGCAGCAACGGAAGGCGGCAGCGCAGCGGACAGCGCGTCCGCTGCAGACCGCGACGACAAGCCGAAGCCAAAGCGCAAAGGCCACGGGCGCAATGGCGCCGCAGCCTACACCGGCGCCACCAGGGTCAAGCTCGGACACCCAACACTGCAGCGGGGAGCGGCGTGTCCACAATGCGGCGACGGCAAGGTCTACCCGATGGCCGCGCCCGCCATGCTGGTGCGGGTCACGGCCCAGGCACCGGTGCAGGCAACGGTCTACGAGGCCGAGCGGTACCGGTGCAACCTGTGCGGCGTCGTGTTCAAGACGCCGTTTCCAGCAAACCTGCCCGCGACCAAGTACGACGAGACGGTGGGCGCCATGATCGGCTTGCTTAGGTACGGCACCGGCTTCCCCTTCTACCGGCTCGACAAGCTGCAGGGCAGCCTCGGGGTACCGCTACCCTCCTCGACGCAGTGGGACATCGTTTACCGTCGCGCCAAGGCGATCGCGCCGAGCTTCGAGCAGCTCATCCGAGAGGCTGCGCAGGGGCAGGTCCTGCACAATGACGACACGACGGCGAAGATCCTCGAGCTGATGGGCAAGCGGCGGGAAGCGACCGAGGAGGCCTCGATCGAGAGCGGGGACGATGAGAGCACCAAGCGCACCGGCGTGTTCACTTCGGGTATCGTCTCCAAAGTCGATGGCCGCTCGATCGCGTTGTTTTTCACCGGCCGCCAGCACGCCGGCGAGAACCTCGAGAAGGTCCTCGCGCACCGGGCGAGCGGGCTCGGACCGCCAATCCAGATGTGTGACGCGCTGTCGCGCAACCTGCCGGGAAAGCTCCAGACGATCCTCGCCAACTGCCTGGCCCACGCCCGACGACGCTTTGTCGATGTCACCGAAAGCTTCCCGGCCGAGTGCCGGCACGTCCTCGAGACGCTCCGCGATGTCTACGCCAACGACGCGCTCGCCCGTGAGCCGCCGATGTCGCCCGCAGAGCGGTTGCGGTTTCACCAGCGCCACAGCGGGCCGTTGCTGCGGGCGCTCCGCAAGTGGTTCAAGCAGCAGTTCCGACACAAGCAGGTCGAGCCCAACTCCGGGCTCGGCGAGGCCATGCAGTACGTGCTCACGCACTGGCAGGCATTGACGCTGTTTCTGCGCGTGGCGGGCGCGCCATTGGACAACAATATCGTCGAGAGAGCTTTGAAGAAGGCCATTCTGAGCCGCAAGAACTCCTACTTCTACAAGACTGACAATGGCGCCTGGGTCGGCGACTTGTTTATGAGTCTCATCCACACCTGCGAGCTGAACGGCGCCAACCCGTTCGACTACCTCGTCGCTTTGCTGCGCCACCCCGAACAGCTCCGCCAAGCCCCCGCCGATTGGATGCCCTACAACTACCAGCAGGCCCTCGAGCAACTCGCTGACGCCGCATAGGTCCCGTCGCAAAATCGGTCCTCTTTGCGACACCGCCGGCGCGGCCCAATTCACCAGCTCCAACGCCCCCCAGGCTGTTGCAGATCCCTGTCGCAAATGTCGGCGTCGCGGATCTCGGCCATCCTCCCCTTTGTGCGACACGCCCCGCCAAGGAGGATGCCATGCGGATCGGATACGCCAGGGTTTCGACCGACGACCAGAAGCTGCGCCTGCAACGCGACGCCCTACGCGCCGCCGGCTGCGACAAGATCTTCGAGGAAAAGATATCGGGAGCTGGCCATCGACTGCCCGCCCGAGAGCAGCTGCGCGATTATGCCCGGCGAGGCGATGTCGTGGTGGTGTGGAAGCTGGATCGGCTCGGTCGATCGCTTAATGATCTCATAGCTATGGTCACCGGTTTCGCCGACCGCGGTGTGGGGCTCTGCTCCCTGCGCGAGTCCATCGACACAACGACCGCTGCCGGCAAGCTGATCTTTCACGTCTTCGGAGCACTCGCCGAATTCGAAGCCGCTCAAGTGCGCGAGCGAACTCGCGCTGGCCTCGAGGCTGCCCGCCGCCGCGGCGTGAAGCTCGGGCGGCCGCGCTTGCTCACCGTTGACCAAGTGGAGATGGCCCGCACGCTGATGGCGAATCCGAGGCTGTCCGCCGGGCAGGTCGCCATCCAGCTCGGCGTTCACCGCGCCACGCTCTATCGCAGCCTCAGCCGC
>JAUVCD010000296.1 GCA_030590865.1 Myxococcales bacterium
CCAAGCCACCTCGAGGGCGGTAGCCCTTGGCCGCCACAATGAGCCCGGCCATGAAGGTGGCCAGCCCTGCGATGCCAGGTACGAACAACGGGCCGAGCTTGATACACCCCCGGGTGGCCAAGACCGCGGCGTGGGCACCGCGGCCTCGGGGTAAGCGCAGCAAGAACTTGATCATCGACCAGGGGGGCATGAAGCCGTGGGTCGGAAAGCTGAAGCCTACCAACTGCGTCGCCCCAGGCTGCAGCTCCTGGGCCACCGCGGCTTTCTCGATGGGAATTGCCACCGCCTCGGCACCCCAGCGACGGGCGGCCTCGGTGATCCAGACCGCCGCCCGGTACGAGTTGCCCGTGCCGCTGGCGAAGTAGACGACTCCACGCTCGTATGCCACCACCGGGGAGCCTAGCGCAATGGCGGGACCGACACCGAACGATGGGATGGTCGTCAGCCCAGCGCGGGCTCAGCGTTCTGCACCGCTCGTCTCGGCGGAGCGGTTCTTTTGTTGTCGGACCCTTTGGGCTTGGATGGCGATGGTCTCGAGCACTTCGGTCTGATTGGCCGAGATCCAGGGACCCTCGCAATCGATGGCGACGTAGGGAACCTCGGCATTACCGGCCAGCGGCCGGATGATCGCTTGGGAGCTCATCGCCGGCTGACAGTTGAAGCAGCCCAGGTTGACCAGCCCGTCGTAAAGGCCCTGTCGAACTGAGCAGGCGAAGCGTCCGACCGTGACGCCCGTCTCGGTGAATCCGCAATTGGAGACCACCTCGGCGCTGGCGGCGAGCAGGTCAGCCAGTCCGATGGGCTCGTCGAACAAGAGCCCGGAGGCGGTCATGACCTCTCGCAGCGTCTTCATCTGGGACTCGATGGTGGCCACCCCAAAGCGTGCCATGCGGGCGGCGATGAAGTCCTCGCGGTTGGCTCGCGGCGGGCTGAACTTCAGCTGGTCCAACGGATCGACGTGTCCGTACTTGAGCCCGCAACGGATCGCCCCCTCCGAGGCAATCGAGGCGATACCTTCCGCGACGTCCACGACCTTGGGAATCACCCCTCGAGTGATGAAATAGTCGCTGACCGGATAATGGACGAAGGCCAGGTTGAGGCCGCCGAAGATCAAGACCTTGGTGGCCTCCTCGATGGGCTCGCGCAGCGGGAGCTCAGCCATCGTTCGTGCCCAGTGCTCGAGGCCATCGGTCAGCCCGTCCTTGCCGCTGGCCAGGGCCGTCGCCAGCTGCTCGAGCTCGTCGTCGAATCGTTGCAGTGCCGCCTTTCGATCCGAGGCCAGACAGGCGAGCGAGTGGTGGGCTTCTTCCAGCAGATCGCCGAGCAACACGCAGCGACCGATCTCGGCGACCTGGGACCCATCGAGCCCCAGCTGCTGGTTGCGACTGCAGCGGTTGACGCCGCCGATGATGTTCCGTGCCTGCAGCCGCTGAACGAAGACCTGCCAGACCAAAGGCCAGGCGCCGTTCTGGCAGGGGCCCTCCTGGTCCAGGGTCAGGTAGAGGGTGATCTCGTCCGCGGCCCGAGCCTGCCCCAGGTCTTTCAGGGCAGCGCCAGCGGTGGCGATCAGGGGAACGCACTCGCGGCCCGAGCACAGTCCCTTGGCCAGCTCCAGCGTCTCCAGGCTGGCTCGTCCGGCGACTCGGCAGCGCCGCCCAGCCTTCTGGTAGACCGCTTGGATCAACCGGGATGCGAAGGGATTGGTCACGTCGGTGAGGACGTGCACGACCCGGGGGTCGTCGTAGGCCACCTTGCACCCGTCGCTATCGATGATCCCGTCCCGGTCGTCGGCGAGCCTGGCCGGCAGAAATGGCGGCTCCTCACCGCGGCTTGCCGGCGAGCCGGTCGGCGTCTGGCTCCGCTTCTCGACGATGTCCAGAAAGGCCCCGACTCTCGTCTCGAAGCCGGCATGGGCGGTATGGGAATCGATCTCGAGGTAACAGAACGCAGTGCCGGACAGCTGGTGTCGAAGGTCGTGGTAGACCACGCTGTCGGGTCCGCAGGAGAAGCACGAGACGAGGCAGATGTGGGCCTCCCGATGATCGGCCACGTAGCCGATGGCATTGCTGATCTGCTGGGTGAAATGCCACACGTCACGGCTCTGATCCGGGCGGGACTGGAGCGGCAACATGTCCGCGGGTACGGCGTGAAACCCGCGGCCCACGATCTTTCGTGGCAGCGCCAAATTGACCTCAGACGAGCACACGCTGTAGGGCCGGCCGGCCACGACCACCGTCGGCTCACCGGCGATTTCTATGAGGGCGTCTCGCCCCTGCTCTTGGTAGGCCTGCTTGAATGCCTGGTAATGGCGGATGGCCCTCTGACCCGCGGTGCGAGCCGTGGCGGGGTCGATGCCGAGGATCGGCGCGAGCCGCTCAATCTCCAGCAACGTCGTCTCCCCGAGATCCGGGCTGAGCCCGATGTGGGGTGAGAGAATCCGATGGGCGTCGCGGGGCAGCGCTGCTCGGATGATGTCGGGAATGGTCGAGGTGGAGGGGCAGGTGTAGCTGTGCAGAGCGTCGTCGGGGATTTCGAGCTCGATCACCCGGGGCAGCAGGACGTAGTCGACCTGTTGATTCAATAGGTTCTGGACCGCTCGCTGGGCGACCTGGCAGGGGTAGCACATGGTCGCCTCGGTTCGGACCGAGCCACTGCCTGCCGTGTCCGAGACCACTACGTCGTAGCCGAGCTCGGTCACGAGCTTGGCATAGAGCGGAAACAGCTCGAAGGACGTCAGGGCCAAAGGCACGCCGATGCGACCGCGGGGCTCGACCACCGGCTCGGGGCCGTAGTCCTCGAACATGAGCTGGTTGCGCCAAGCGACCAGGTCACGCCCTTCGACCAGCGAGTCATTGCCCCGCCGCTGCATCTCGTATTTCGGGCAGAGTCCGCCAAAGGGATAGACCCGTCCGCCGACGGAGATCTTCTTGAGCTCACAGTTGTTGTCGCAGGACCGGCAGCGGAAGGTGCCGGTGACGGTCATCTCACCTTGGGCGAGCTCGTCCAGCGGAGTGGCACCGTCGTTGGCGGTTCCCTCCTGTAACCGATCCCGCGCTTCGAAGGCAGCGCCGATGCAACCCATCAGCTCTGGGTGGGGGGGGACCACTACAGGTCGCTTGGTTCGTGCGGCGATGGCCAAGGCGACGGCTCGGTTGAGCGCCACGCCACCGAGGAACAATACGTGGTTGCCGAGTTGGCGGGGCCCCACCACTCTGGAGATGTAGTTGTCAGCGATCGAATAGACCAAGCCGGCGACGACGTCTGCGGGGCTGGCGCCTTGCTGCAGTGCGTTTCTGAGATCCGTATTGATGAAGGCTGCACAGCGCTCACCAAAGGCGATGGGATGGGGGCTCTGTTCGGCAATGGCGCTGATGTCGCCCATCTCGATGTTCATATCCAGCGAGGCGGACTCTTCGAGGAAGCTGCCGGTGCCTGCCGAGCACCCCTCGTTCATGGCGTAGTCCACCGGTACGCCGTGTAAGAACGAGATGAACTTGGAATCCTGCCCCCCGATCTCGAATACCGTGCTGACCTCGGGCAGGTAATGGGCGGCGGCGCGAGCGTGGGCGACGATTTCGTTGACCGTCGGGCAGTTGTTCAAATAGACGGAGACCATCTCTCGGCCTGAGCCGGTGGTGGCGATCTGGCTGACCTGAAGCGACGGATCGCCGACTTGTTCGCCGAGCCGACGCAAGCACTGCCTGGTCGCTACGATGGGGTTACCGAGGGTACGCAGGTAACAGCTGGCCGCGACCGAGCCGTCAGTTCCGTCGAGCAGCACCGCCTTGGTGGTCGTCGACCCAGCGTCCAGCCCTAGCAAATAGGTTCCGCCTTCGGTGATGGCGCCACTGGACCCTTCGGAGGTGACGCGAAAGTCCAACAATGACTCGGCCGTCGTTAGCGGGGGCAGGGTCTGGAAGGTGACCGGTGCTTTGGAGAAGACCTCATCTGTCAGCTGTCGGGCCGCGCCGGTCGGCAGCCTCGAGGCGTGGTGATAGGCGCCCTGAGCTTCGAGAAAGCTGCTCTCGGGCAGCACGACGATTCTCGAGCTGTCGAGCAGCTTGGACAGCTGGTCGATCAGCAGGTGGTTGCGGGTGACCCCTCCGGCCAGCACGACGGTGCGCAGCGGCCACTGGGCCGAAGTGACGAGCTCTGCGGCCCGTTGGGCCAGATCGGCAATCAACGACGCTGCAATGTCCCCCGGGGTGCACTCGCCCTTGTTGAGCATGTGGGTCGCATCAGACTTGCAGTGCACCGAGCAACGGGTCGCCAAGGGGACCCGTCGACCGGTCAGGCCTTGCTCGATCCCTTCAGGCAGCGACATGCCCATGCGCTGAAACTGTTGAACGATGAACTCGCCGGTTCCGGCGGCGCACTTGGAGGTGGAGATGACGTTCCTGATGGTGCCGTTCTTCATCGGATAGGCGCGAAACGTCTCGCCTCCGAGGGACAGCAGCAGGTCCGGCTTCAGGTCATGAGATCTCAGCGCCAGCTCCAGGCACTCGGTGGTCGAGCAGTAGGGGAGATCCAACAGCACCTGGGCGGCCTGGCCGGTGATGACCACCGGTGTGGCCCCATGGGGCGCCCACTCGGCAAACAGTTTCTCGACGACGTTGCGCGGCGCACCACCGTGGAGGAGGACCTGGTGGCTGGTGGTCCCGGCTCCGTCACTGGCGACCCATTTGACCGATACCGAGCCGATTTCGAGCCCGACGCCGGCAGGGGAGGGGGGCGGAGAGTGAGTGCTCATCGGTGGTCTCGCGGACGAGCGGCGGACAATAGCCGAGCAGGCAAGGAGAGCAAGGCTCGGCGCAACGTCGGTGCACAGCAGCGGCGATGGGCCGGTCGAGGCGGCGGTGGCGGCCGGTGCTGTCGAGTTCGAGTTAGAGTTCAGATCGACGATGGGACGCCATGTGTGGCATACCTTCAGTCATGATCGGCACGCCTACCCAGCTCGTCCACGCCTTGCTGGCCCTCCAGCGAGATCGAGAGACCGGTGTCTTGGTGGTGAATGCCGAGGCGGTCACTACGCTGGCCTATTTCCTCGGTGGCAAGCTGGTGTTTGCCGAAGAAGGGGCGCTTGGTGAGACTCTGGGTCGCCTGCTGGTCAGCAATGGGGCCATTACCGCCGAGCAGTATTCCCGGGCGGTCAACGTGATGAACGACCAGACGGTCGACAGTCAATCGCCGCGGATGGGCGAGGTGCTGGTGCAGCTGGGCTACGTCACCGTCGAGAAGGTCCAGCAGGCCTTGATCGCCCAGGTTCAGCGGCGGGTCGCGCGACTGATCCAGTGGGAGCGCCCGGCCTGGGATTTTGACCGAGGTACCGATTGGCTCGACGGGGTGCCGTCCTACCCCATGCGAGTCGAGCCACGGATCCTTCAAGGTCTGCGCCTGTTCTACGATCGCGCGCGGATGGGACCGCTCTTGGCTCCTTATTGGGACGGCCATCTCATGTTGCGCGCCAATGTCGATCTGATCGCCGGCTGCTTCGGTCTGACTTCGGCCCAGGTGCGGGTGGTCAAGACCATCAATGGCACCCGGACGACCAAGGCCTGGCTGGCGGACCAGGGGGCAGACGATGCCTGGAGCTTGGTTACGGCCCTGGCGATGGCCGGCGTGTTGGCGGTAGCGGACGCTCCGCCGAGCACCCGCTCCATCGAGCAGGCGAGTACGGGACGGCGGCAGCTGGCGACGCTCGAAGCCGCCCCAACCTACGAGCCGCCGGAGGTGCGTCACAGCGCAGCGATCCCCAAGAGCCCGATCCCGTCGGCCGGTGCCCCCGCGCCGGACAGCACGACCCACGAGCGGCGCGTGAAGCTCGGTGCGGAGAAGGCCTATCAACTAGGTCTCGAGCACCTGGCAGCCGAGCGCTACGATGAGGCAGAGCAGCAGTTTGCCGAGGCGGCTCGTAGCCTGCCCCGGGCCACCGAGTACCACCTCTATGAGCTCTGGGCGGCTAGCCAATGCCTCCCGGACCTCGATGCGGCGACGGTCAAGCAGCTCGAAGAAGCGGCGTTCACCACCGCCAAGCAGGACAGCGGACACCCCTTTCCCCCTTATGTGCTTGGTCAGGTGGCGCTGAGCCGGGGCGACAAGGGGACCGCGCTGCGTTATCTCAAGGTCGCCCAACATCGCGACCCGTCGAACAAAGACGCGGTCATGCTGGTGCGGCAGCTCAGCGCCAGCACCAAGAAGTGAGGTCCGGCTCCGCTACGACCCGGCAACCGGGTAGCGGGGGGCTACTCCCCGGCAACCGGGTAGCGGGGGCGCAGATCGATCGGGACCTCGCCCAATGATCCGGTGGCTCGCTCCATCGGTTTGGACATGCCGCCGTACTTGCTCAGCAGCTGCTCGGCTTCTGACTTGTCGCCCCGGTGCTGCAGATTGCAGATGTCAGCGACCAGCTGTTTGATGGATTGTTCCAGCTGGTCCAGCACGACCCGGAAGCGGCCGCTCTGCTCGTCGTAGGTGGCCGCTCCTTCTTCGAGGAAGCGATTGATCTGGACTGCGGCGCCCTGGCCGTGGGCTTCGGCGACGCCGAAGCGGATAGAGCGGAACAGGCCAGCGAAATAGCTGACCAGCAGCTTGGGCCGGAAGTCGGCGGGCAGCTCGCCGCGGTCGATCATGAACAGGATGTTGTAGGCACCCATCACGTCGGCTTTGCACTCTTCGATGGCCGTATAGGTCGAGCCCAAGGCGACCCGAATCTCGACCGGCTCGCCATCCTGCTGGGTGTAGGCTGGCCCGAGGCTGTGGGACAGCTCGTGGAACAAGGTCTGGTTGAAGAAGGCCTCGCTGGCCAGCTGGTCCAGTTGGGTTGGATCGATGATGCGTCCGGCAATGGGCCGCAGGATGACGTCGAACTTGGTCTGGATCAGATTGCGTAAGAGTACCTTCTTGGCGCCCTTTTCGCGCCGCACCTGCTCGTCGTTGGGCAGGTTGAAGGCGATGGTCTGCACGCTCTTGCGCGCGTCCCCTGAGCTGAACACCAGATCAACCACCTTGATGGGGCTCTCGCCGCCTCGCGGTGCCTTGAGCTCGTCGGCGATGGGCAGGTTCTGCTCCATGGCCGGCAGCAGCTCCTTGTACTTGGCGAGCTTCTCCGAGGCCGCCGGATCACCCACGGTGACGTAGGACTCGAAGGCGGCCTTGAGGGCCAGCAGCTCGTCCTCATAGATCTCGAAGGGCCCGATAGTGACCTCCACCAGGCTGTCGAGATCCATCCAGTCCATGTCCGACTGGCGGTAGTCATCAGACAGGAAGGCCGCGGCCCGGGAGCGGAGAAACACTCGCAGCGACTCGTTCTGGGTCAGGTCAGCCGCTTCGCGCAGTAGTGCCGCGGCAGGCTCCAGCCATTGCTGGAAGTGCTTGCTGAAGGGGATGGCCACCAGCTCGTCGCCGTCCCGCGCCACCACGGTATAGAGGCTCTCGAGCGCCTCGCGCTGCTCCGGGTGGGCCTCGACATAGGCCTTGAAGTCAGCAGCGGTCAGATCGGTTGGATAGAAACCCGCCCCTGGCGGATGGGGCTGTTCGATGGCAAAGGGGCGGTGGTGATCCTGCCGATCCCAGGGACCGCGCATGATGCGAAAGTAGGTCAGCTTCTGCTGGCCCGCTTCGCTGGTGTCCTGGGCTAGCTCGGCTTCGAGCTCAGGGTTGTTGGCGTAGACTTGCCGGTCGAAGATCGGCTCGAGCAGCTTGGAGGCCTCGATGAGCTTGTCGAGCGCTGCCTTCTCGCTGGCTGGCAGGACCGACAGGTCGGCGGTCAGCTCGACAGGGACGAACTGGTCGATGTTGAGGGACACGGCGGTTTCCTCCTCATGTTTGGGCAGGGCGGCGCTTGCGCTGCTGGGGGCAGCCGCTGCAGCGGCTACGGGTTGCGGTCGGGCAGGTTGGCACAGCTCGCCGGTGCGACAAAGCACAGCTGTTCGGTCAGCCAGCTGATGGCCTCGGTCTCGGTCAGCCCCTCGTTGATCGTCGTGGATTGTTGCAAGACCGACGCCCATTCAGGGTAGCGGGCGAGGTAGTCGCCATCCTCGAAACCGAGCAACAAGGGATGGTCGGAAGCCAGCGCAGCGATGTGGGGTATGTCGGCGGTGTGGAGGAGGTCAGCGACATACATTTGTAGCGGAACGCCTGCCGGCGAGAAGGCGCGAAACAGGGTGCTGCTGAGCGGTGCCAGGGCCAGGGCGTCGTACTCGCCGAAGAGGGCCTGGGCGACCAAAGCGCTGAATGTGGAGGCATCGCCAAGGGCCAGCAAACCGATCGGGCGGTCGTCGGTGCCCAGCCACTTGGTGATGGCGCGACGGACCTGGATCAGATCGAAGGCTCGTTGTCCGGCCAGTGAGTCGCCGAGGAGTAGATTGCTGGACAGCTGCTCGTATTCTCCCCACCACAGCTCACCCTGGCCACCTGTCGCCACGTGAACCGCGACCAGTCCGGCGTCGTATACCAGCTGGAGAGCGTCGAGGCCGGCGAGTCGGTCGCGGGAGCCGTCGACCACGACCACGATGGGTGGCTCGCCGGGCGGGCGCGCTACCCGGGCTGGCAAGGTGACGCCCCGCCCGATCTCCACACGCAATAGGGTCACATCCATCTTCGGCAGTTGGGCTACCGCCACGGGTATCGCAACCTCATAACCAGGGTCCTCAGGCGGCTGAACCCGGTCCGCGAGTGCGGCTCGCAGCTGATCGGCAGGTAGCTCGGTGGGCATGGGTAGTGTCAGGGCGGCCGTCTCGGCCCAGTCGCGCGCCAGGTCACGAACCGTCGTGGTGCCAGGCGGCAATGGTCCACCACCATAACAATAATAGGCTGGGTCATTGACCCACAGCGGTGGCGCCGCTGGCTCGGTGATGGGGCTGCCATCGCCCAGCCCGTCGAGGTGTTGGGCGATGAAGCCATAGGCTGCCTCGCGCATCGGCTGGCCGTAGTCGTGGCCCCCTGGGAAGGACTGCAACTGGAGCCGCTCCGACGCCTGGTACAGCTCGTAGGGCACCTGAGCCTGAGCCGCCGCTTTTTGAGCGCCAGCGGTGGAGAACATCGGATCGTCTAGGGCATCGAGCAGCAGCTGTGGCGCCGGCGCGAAGAGGGCGGCCATTTCGCCCATATTGGTCGCCCTGCCCAGGCCCGGTACGTGCGAACAGCCGCAATGCCAGATACCGGTGGCAATGAAGTCCTCCCATTGACAGACGTAGACAGCCGGGATGGCGACCTGGACCCGTGGGTCCATGACCGACGAGTAGAGCGTGTTCAGCCCGCCGCCCGAGGCGCCGGTCATGGCGATGCGGTCTGGATCGACGTCTTCACGGGTGAGCAGGTAGTCGAGGGCGCGGATGGTATCCCACACCATCAGGCCGGCATTGGTGTGGCCGCTCAGCACCAGTCGCCAGTGCTCGCCGTGCTCGTTGCCCGCTATGGCACGTTCGCCCTGGCCGAAGGGGTCATAGGTCAGGGTGATGTAGCCGAGCGCCGCCAGCCCGTGGGCCCGCCGCGCCGGCGTGTCGCTCGCTTTCCCATAGGTCATCCAATGTCCAATCGGCGACACCACCAGTGGGAAGGGGCCGGCGCCATCAGGCACGTAGACATTGGCGGTCACCAAGAAACCGGGCCGGCTCTCGAAGGTGACCCGCTCGATGCGATAGCCCTCCAGCTGGGTTGCGCCGAGCAGCTGGGCGTTCAGCGGGGTCTTGTCGGGCAGTGGATCGAGGCCGAGGGCAGTGGCGACCGTGTTCCGGATCTCGGTGGCGCGGCCCTGCCACTCGCTGAGCGTCGTCGCAGCGGCGATCTGTTCAGCATGGGCCTGGGCCCGCAGCACGATCCCGTCGAGCGCCATCTGTGCGGCCCGCACCGGATCGATCACCTGCCAGCAGTCCTCGTCTGCCGCAGGATCGAGCTCCGTCGACGTGGACAGCGCAATGGCATCCGCCGCCTCGGGGCCAGTGCCGGCATCGATGATGGTGATCGCTACCGGCCCGGCCGTCAGGTCGACGCTGCCGGCGTGCTGCCACACGAAGCCCTCTTCGCCGTCGGTCTGCTGGTGAGTCGGTGACAGCTCAGCACCATCGATCGCGATGCGCCACCGTCGATCAGCCGTCGCGCTGGCGTAGCCACGGGCCCAGACGACATAGTGCGCCGTCTCCGGGACGGTGATGGTGCGGGTCATGGTGGCCGTCGCCAAGGTGCTCACCCCAGAGGTCACGTAGCTGTCGCCGAGAAAGCCTGGGAGACCCCAGCCGGATGCCCATGACCCTTCGAAAGTCTCCGCCTGAAGGACAATTCCGCCAGTCGTGACGCTGCAGGTCGGAAGCCAGGGGTCCTTTGGCGTGGGGCTGAGGCTCAGCTCAGGTTGGTCGCCGCAGCCCGAGTCGGGGCAGGGCACGTGGTCGCCGTCGTCGGCCGAGCAGCCTGCCGCCAGTGCTGCCAGGGTCACGAGCGACAGACGCGCTGCCAGCGACCAGCTGTCCACAACCACCCTTGCAGTGTAGGGCTCGCGGAGCTTGGTCGCCAGTTGAGGTCGAGCTCGAGCCTCGTCTGGACCGGAGGGTTACCAGCCAAGCTGTAACTGGCGCAGCCGGGCGCCGCCGGGGCGATCGTGAATGAAGAACAGGGTGTCGAGCGATGGGGCCGGAGCGATCAGAGACAGGTCCTGGACCGTGCCACCTGGCAGGCTCAGCAGCGGGCGGGTTCGCACCGGCGCGCCACTGTCTCGAGGGGTGATGAAGGCGCCCAGGTGGAGCACCGCGCCACCTGTCGCGACGACGATGCCCCGGCACTGATCCTGGTCGCAGCTCGTTGCGGCAGAGGTGATCTGAAGATCCGAGCCGAGGGTGAGACGGCGCGTCGCTGTGCTGGGGTTGCCATCATCGTCCAGCGCCACCAGACGCAGGCCGCCGGTTCCACCGCCGTCCTGGGACGCTTCCTCGATCCAGGTTGCCGCGAGCTGGCCCGAAGTGCTGCC
>JAUVCD010000235.1 GCA_030590865.1 Myxococcales bacterium
CCTCTTTGGCCTGAGCCTGGGCGTGCTCGAGCGCCTCCGGGAGCGTGGCGAGGCGTTCTAGTTGATCACGCTGTTGACGAAAGCTGCGCTCGAGCTCGGCGCGGCGGCTGGTCAAGATGCGCTGGTGTTGTTCTTCGAGCAGCCGCAGCTGCGAGCCGGCATGCCCCTCCCCGGGGCCAGCGTCAGCGGTAGCCTGAACAGCGACGAGCCCGCCGATGCCTAGGATGATTGCGGTGCCGACGACGACCGCCAGTCGATACCATTTGTGGGAGCGCTGGTGCTGCAGTCGCACCAGCTCGCGCTCGTGCCGCAGGTGGGCTTCAGTAGCCTGAAGCGCCGTTTGCCCTTCTGCATCGCGACGCTCCTGCTCGATGGCCGCTTGCTCCAGTCCCTTGAGCCGCGCAGCCTCCTCGGCATCGAGACGGACCTGTTGGGCCCGAGCCGCGGCGCTCTGGGCTAGCCGAGCGGCCTCAGCGGCCTGGGCTTGCGCCACCGCCTGCTCTCGCTGTCGCTCCGCCCGCCTGGTCGCTTCGGCACGCTGCCGCGCCTCTTGCTCAATCCGCTCATCTTCGAGCCTGGTCAGCTCTTGCAGGGAGAACATGACGGAGGATTCGCTCGGCTTGGTCGACATGGCTGCTCCTCACCCCGCGGCGCTGCGGCAGCGGAATGGAAGCTTGCGGCAGGGCCTGGGTAGGTTGATGGGTGCTGATGTCCCATCACCAATGCACGGCCCGGGCCAGCCGGCCGCCGCACCGCGGATTAGCTACTTGGAGCCTCTGGTCGGGGCGATCAGCGGATCGCGATCGCACCTCCCCGATCACCAGCGATCAGCGGATCGCCAGGTCGGGAGTCACGGCTGAGACTTGGGCGCCGCCGCCGTGCTACCGGCCGTCGAAAAGCGGATCGGGTATTTCAACTTCACGACGCCACCGCCCTTAGGCTTCGGGAACCTCATCGCCTCGAATGCCTTCACCACGCAGGTGTCGAGCTGCGAGTCCCCGGTCGATTTCACTGCCTTGACACTAGCCACAGTCCCGTCGCCAGCAATCACGACGTCGACGACCATTTTGCCCTCGAGCTTGGGATCTTTCGTGAGCCGCTGCTCGTAACAGAGGCGCATGGCGCCGAAGCGGGTGCGCACGATGCGCCGGATGATGTCCTGGTCGAGCCCCGAGCTCGCCGTGGCCGCACCCATCCGCACTCGCGGAAGCTTCTTTCCCGGTCCACCCAGCCGGCCACCCAGCCGGCCACCGCGTGATCCAAAGCCCGCGCCGCTGCCACGACCGATAACGCCGACAGTCCCGAGGCCGATACCGCTCCCGGTGCCACCACCACCACGCCCCATGCCGCTCAAACCGAGCCCACCGGTGTCATAGGCTTCGCCAATCTTGCTGCCCGTCAAGCCACCCATGGCGCTCTCCGCCTCAACGCCCAGCCCGCCTGTGCCAAAGACGTCCGCCAAGGCCGCGCCATCCGAAGCCTCGAGCACGCCGAGAATGCCGGCATTCCGGGCGACATCGGCAGCCAGCTTCCGGTCCTTGGCCGTCTTCTGCGCCTCGTCCGAGTCGGCCTCGTCCGACAGGCTGACCACCACGGGCTCGGGGGCCGCTGGTTCAGGAGCAGGTTGAGCGGCGCAGCCGGTCAGCAGCGCGGCGTAGACGAACGGTAGGACGGCAATGGATCGCATGGTTGGGCTCCAGGATAGGTGATACGGCCGCGATAGCCCAAACCTCCCTGCGCTTCTCCCTTGGCACCGCGAAACCTGGAGTCCGGCCGCCAGAGCCTCTAAGACGGAGCTCAATGCCAGCCAAAAAGGGCCTCAGCGAAATGGCGCACCGGCCCCTCAAAGAGGGTGAGGAATACCAGCCCTACGTTGGACCGGGCGAATCGCCGCCTGAGTTCACCATCAAGGCGGTGCTCTTCGGCGTGCTCTTCGGCGTGCTCTTCGGCGCCGCCAACGCCTATCTCGGACTGGTGGCGGGACTGACCATCTCCACATCCATTCCCGTAGCGGTAATGACGGTGGCGGTGTTCCGTCTGATCGGGGGCACCAAGGTCAAGTCTACCGGCTTGCTCGAAGCCAATATGGCGCAGACCGTGGGCTCGGCGTCGAGCTCGGTGGCCAGCGGCGTGATCTTCACGCTGCCAGCACTATTCCTATGGGACCTAGCGCCCAATCTATTTCAGATGACCCTGCTGGCCATGTGCGGCGGCCTGATCGGCGTGCTGTTCATGATCCCGCTCAGGCGCTACCTCATCAAAGGTGAGCACGGCAAGCTGCCCTACCCTGAGGGGACCGCCTGCGCCGAGGTGCTGGTGGCCAGCGAGATCGGCGGCGGCCAGGCGCGCAACGTGTTCTTGGGCCTCGGCGCGGGCGCCCTTTTCAAGTTCATCGCCAGCTGGGCCAAACTGGTGCCCGGCAAGCTCGAGGTGTCGATCCCGCTGCTCAAGAAGGGGGCGGTGGGCTGCAAGCTCTCGGCCGCCCTATTTGGAGTGGGCTACATCCTCGGGCCGCGCATCGGCCTGATCATGGTGGGCGGCGGCCTCTTGTCGTCGCTGATCATCATTCCAGCCATCGCCTATTGGGGCGAGGGTCGGGTCGAGCCTTTCTATCCCGAGACGGCGCTCACCATCGCGGCAATGGATGCGGGCCAGATCTGGAATCGCTACGTGCGCTACATCGGCGCTGGCGCGGTGGCCACCGGTGGCATCATCACGCTCGTGCGCAGCATCCCGACCATGATCGAGAGCTTCAAAGCGGCTACCGGACAGCTGCGAAAGCGCCTGGGTGAAGGTGAGAACAAAGGCGATACCATCCTCCGCACGGCCCGCGATCTTCCCTTGCACTGGGTGGCTGGCGGCCTCTTGCTGCTGGCCTGCGTGCTCGCCTTCGTGCCCCAGGTCTTCGGTCAGCTGCCTGGCACCGGGGCGCGCACCATAGCCGCGGTGCTCGTTGTATTCTGCGCCTTCTTCTTCGTCACCGTGTCGTCCCGCATCGTGGGTCTGGTGGGGGTCACCTCCAATCCCACCAGCGGGATGACCATTGCGACGCTATTGCTCACCGCCACCGTCTTCTTGCTGCTCGGTTGGACCGGCGACATGGGCAAGGCCGGCGCCCTCACCGTCGGTTGCGTGGTCGCCATCGCCGCATCCATCGCAGGCGACACGTCCCAAGACCTGAAGACCGGTTTCTTGCTTGGCGCCACCCCGCGGCGGCAGCAACTGGGCGAACTGGTCGGAGTACTCACCTCGGCCGTCTTCGTCTGCATGACCGTGATGTTCCTGGCCAAAGCCAGCGGCTTTGGTACCGAAGAGCTGCCGGCGCCCCAAGCCACCTTGATGAAACTGGTCATCGAAGGCGTGCTCGATCGCAACTTGCCCTGGACCTTCGTCGGAATCGGCGCGGTGATCGCCGTGATCTGTGAGCTGGTGAAGATCCCCAGCCTCCCCTTCGCGGTCGGCGTCTACTTGCCCGTGTCGACCATGGTCCCAGTGGCGCTGGGCGGCATGCTCCGCTGGTGGGCAGAAAAGAGCGCCAAGAGTAAAGACGTGGCGGCCAGCCGACGAGAGGGAGGCATCCTGTTCGGCTCGGGCATGGTGGGAGGCGAGGGCCTGCTCGGAGTGGGCATCGCCGGAGCCGCGGGCTACGCCAGGCTGCAGGGCGGTTCTCCCTGGATGATCGGCTACGCCTGGGCAGGCGCGCTGGCCCCGGCACTGGCGGCCCTGGCCCTCTTGGCGCTGGCAGCGATGTTCTGGCGCCTGGTGACCCGTCGGGGCTGAGAGCCACACAGCGGCGCCTCCAGGCTCGCCGGACTCTGCGACGCCGAACTAGGTCTCCTTGCGGTAGAGCACCAGCTGGTCAGCTAGCGAGCTGGCCTCCTCGAGCAGGGTCAGCCCGTCGTAACGAGGCAGGATGTTGTCGAGCCCGTAGACGATGAAGATGGCTCCGTCTTTGGCGTCGGCAGCAATGCGTGGCGCCAACTCGTCGTGGAGGGTCAGAAAGGTGAAGAACAGGTCGATGTCGCCGAAGGTGGTGGCGGTGGTTCGCCTCATCTCGTCGTGAACCGCCTGATCGAGAGAATCACCGTGAAGCAGGGCGATGTTGTCCTCAGGCAGCGGCAACCCTTGCTCTTCTAGCGCCTGATCCAGCTGTCGCCTGAGCGGCAGGTATTCGTCGAGGGTCCACTCGTCGATCTCGATGCCCACGGAGGCCTGGGTCAGGTAGCTGAACCACACGTTGACCCGACCGTCGCCACAGCCGATGTCGAGAAAGCGCGACTGGTCAGGCACCAGGATGCCGCCATCCAGCCAGCGGTCGAGACAGGCGAGAAACGCGCTCAGCCTGGTCGTCCGCCGAAAGCCCAGGCCACCAGTCTCACCGACCTGACGAGCGTCGTAGAAGGCGGCGACAGCCTCCAGGGTGGTGTGCAGCAATCGTCGGTCCATAGCCACGATAGATGGATCGTCATCCGATTCGGCCGAGGAGTCGACCGAGGCGATCATGAAGCAAGAACAGCGTCTCGAGCTCAGCGCCTTCGGCCTCGCGCAGTAAGCTCAAGGCTAACGGACTGATGCTGTTGGTGACTTGCGTGCACATGAAGTTGATGCAGATGACGTCGCGAGCCTGAAGCACACAGCCCGTCGGCCCGAGCAGGTAGCAGCTATCGGGCACCAGGCGCTCCGAAGGTATGGACACGTCGAGCAGAAGGTTGACGAGGAGCGTGATGCCGTCGTAGCGATCTTCGATCCCCGCGCCGCAACACGACCCACCGTCGTGGTCTTCGCAACGGCGGCAGATGGCTACGACCCCCGCCGCTATCATGGCCTGACGACTGGCCTGAGTCTCGCTGCGAAGCTTGTCGAGCAGCTGGACGATGTTTCGATCCTGCAACAGTTCGGCCGCCTGCTCACGATGAATGCGGCGGGCCCATTCGATCTTTTCTTCAATGGAACTGTAGGTCGACACGGGTCACGATGCCTGGGGACGAGGGAGCAGACGATGGGGCTGACGGATTGTCAAAACCAGCAACGGGCGGCAAGTCCGCTGTGCCGTTTTTTTTTAAGCGGTCTGACGCCAGTGCAGCTTGACTGGACTTAGGGGGTTGTTGGAGCTATCCCGTGCGGCAAGAAAGGTCGCTCAAATGCTCATCGCCGTACCCTCAGATGCTCCCGGTGGACTGGACGCCGTGGTCTCCGCCCATTTCGGCCACTGCGCCGCCTTCACTCTCGTCGCCGTAGACGACGGGAAGATCGGCGACGTCTCCACTGCCGAACCTCCCGCCCACGAACAGGGCGGCTGCATGGCACCGGTCATGTTCCTCAAGCAGAGAGAGGTGGAGGCGCTGCTCTCCGGAGGCATGGGCATGCGACCCTTGCAGGGTTTCCAGCAGGTGGGCATCAAGGTCTTCCACAACAGCGCCGACGGCACCGTGCGCGAGGCGGTGCAACGGTACATCGATGGCAAGTGCGATGAGTTCGGCGAAGCCCAGACCTGTGGCGGCGGCAGCGGCCACTGCGGCGACGACCACCACCACCACGAGCCGGTCGTGCGGAAGCCTGTCGAGGGGAAGGCCGACGTGCAGAAGGACCGAGCCATCACCATCGACTACAAGCTCAGCGACACTGAAGGCAATCTGATCGACTCGTCAGAAACGAGCGCGCCGCTCACCTTCCTCCACGGCCACGGAAACATCGTGCCCGGCCTGGAGAAAGAGCTCATCGGCCTGGAGGTCGGCGCCCAGGTCGTCGTCAAGGTTCCGACCGCGGACGCCTACGGCGAGCGTGACGAGGCGAAGATCTTCGACGTGCCAAAGAGTCAGCTGCCGCCGGACGTGAAGCTAGGTGACATGCTGCGTGCCCAGATGGAAGGCGGAGCGCTGGTCAGCTTGATTGTCGCCGAGCTCACCGATGAGGTTGGTCGGCTCGACCCGAACCATCCCTTGGCCGGCAAGGATCTGGTCTTCGACGTGACCATCGTCAAGATCGAGCAGGCCGCGCCCGAAGAGCTGGAACACGGTCACTGTCACTGACCGCTGAAAAGCCGGGGCGCACCGTCCCGGCGAGAGCACCGCAGCTGAGCGCCGTGCCTTGACAGCCGCCCGCTGGCGTCGCACCAGCTCGTCATGGAAGGCATGACGGCATGGCGTGACAAGACGGCTCTGGTGACCGGCGCATCTAGCGGGATCGGCCAGGCCATTGCGCGGCGGCTCTGCGCCGAAGGGATGAAGGTGGTGTGCTGCGCCCGCCGGACCGAACGCCTCGAGGCATTGCGAGCCGAGCTCGAAGGGGCCGAGGGGGAGCTCTGGCCGATCACTGCCGATCTGCGCGATGAGGCGCAGATCCTGAGCATGTTCGCCACGACCCGGGAGCGCTTTGGCGGCGTGGACGTACTGATCAACAACGCCGGGCTCGGCTACCTGGCCCCCCTGACGAGCGGTGCCACCGAGCGGTGGCGCGAAATGCTCGAGCTCAACGTCCTGGCCCTGTGCATCTGCACCCGCGAGGCGGTGACCGACATGCGCAGCCGCGGCGACTCGGGCCACGTCGTCCACATCTCATCGATGTCCGCTCATCGAGTGCCCCCCCAGAGCGGCGTCTACTCGGCCACCAAGTTCGCCGTCCGCTCCCTCACCGAGGGCTTGCGCCAAGAGCTGCGCGCCCAGGGCAGCAAGATTCGGGTCACGGCCATCAGCCCCGGCTTCGTGGAGACCGGCTTCGCGGCAGTCTGGAACCAGCGCCCCGAGGCGGCAGCAGAAACCTACGGTCGCTATCCGGTGATCCAGGCCGACGAGATTGCCGACATGGTGACCTATGCGCTGAGCCGGCCACCTCACGTCCAAATCCACGACCTGCTGGTGCGACCCACCGACCAGCCGAGTTGACCCTTGGCCTTGACCGCCGGTGCTGCCGGCAGGCGCCCCTCCTTACTAAGGGGCTTGGCTGACGGACCGTTTCGCGGTCGGACCACCGAGCCAGTGCTCGAGGATGAGCCACAATGCCAAGCACAGGATGCCGCAAGCAGTCGCGAGCCAAAACATCGCCCCGTCGCCATGCCGATCGGCGACGGCGCCAAAGGTGGGAGAGACGCCCAGCTCGGACAAGACCCACAGGGCGGTGAAGAACGCCAGCGCCGAGCCGCGAAACGCATCGGGGGTGCGACTCACGACTTGGCTGGTCAAGACGGGGAAGCAGTAGCCATGCCCGATACCCGCACAGAGTGAGGCCACCAGGAAGTCGGAAAACGACGTGGCCCGGGCGGCGAGCATCATGGCCACCACGTAGAACGCCATGGCCGGAGCGATCAGGTTGGCGGGTCCAATCCGGTCGGGCAACCGGGCGCCGAACAAGCGGACCACCACCGCACCCAGGGCGTAGGTAAGCCAGTGGCTGGCTGGGTGGTCCACGCCCCGCCGCTGCGCCGCGACGGTCACGAAGGTCATGAACACAGCCACCATGGCGGAGAAGGTCGCCGTCGCGAACCAGACGGGCCACAGCGGGCGCTGCCGGAGAGCGGTCAATGCGCCTAGCACGGACTTGCGCTCCGTCGGCTCCCTAGGGGGCTCGGGCAACCAGATGAACGCGACCAGCGACAAGGCGACCACAGCGGCGATGACGGGCAGAAACCAGCGGAGGTCCGGCGCCGCCACGCCAATGCGATCGGCGAATGGATTGACCAGCAAGGGCACGAGCCCCGAAATCCCGAAGAGCGCCAACCCCTCGGTACGCCGCGATATTGGGATGACGTCCGCCGCAAAGGTGAAGTAGCCGGTGAACAGGGCCCCGATGCCGATGCCGATGATCGCTCGGGCGAGGTAGACCACCCAGTCGAGCCGATCGACCCAGCCAATGAGCACCATGCCGAGGGCGAGCGTCACGGTGCCGATGATGAGCGTCGGCTTGCGGCCAACCCCATCAAGCCCCCAGGCCACTAGGGGTCGAGACAACAGACCACTCAACCCAGCAGTGGCCATGACCATCCCAATCTCGGTCCGGCTAGCGCCGAGGTGCTGGAGATACAACGGCAGCAGCAACAGAGACGAGTAACCCAAGGCCTGGAGGAAGTGGGCGATCACCAGCAACATGAAGTTGCGGGTCACGAGTCTGATGGGCTGCATGGCTGGCCGCCCCAAGCTGGTGCGAGCTTGCTCGGCGGCGGCCGACCCTACTGCGTCTCCGCGCTCCGCGCCCGCGCCGAATGACGGCGAGCGGCCTCTCCCGCCACCGCCGGGGCGTGATAGCATCGTCACCGAGCATGTTGACGTGCATAGAGGTCACCGAGCTGGTGACAGACTACCTCGAGGGGCGCATGAGCACCGAGGAGCGGCTGTCCTTCGACAAACACGTCGGGCTGTGCCGCCACTGCCGCGCCTATTTGAGCCAGATGCGCACCACCATCGGCGCCCTCGGCATGATGCCCCCAGAGCCTGTTCCCGACCACGTGATGGACGAGCTGCAGGAGAGATTCGCCGAGTGGAAAAAGTAGCCTGGCCGCTCGTGGCCGCAGGTTAGGGCCGCCATGGAGCGGACGAAGGTGGCCGTCATTGGGGCGGGCCAGGCTGGCCTCTCCGCGAGCTATCACCTCGCGCACCACGAGGTGGACCACGTCGTGCTCGAGCGAAATCGAGTCGCCGACAGCTGGCACCGTGGCCGCTGGGACAGCTTTCGTCTGGTCACCCAGAACTGGCAGTGGCGCCTGCCCGGTCCTCCGCAGCTCGCGACCGAGCCAGAGGCCTTCATGACCCAAGCCGACGTCATCGGTGGGCTCGAGCAATTGGCCGGCGCCTTGGACACTCCGCTCCGCACCGGCGTGACCATCAGCAGCGTCGAGCCTGGCTCCCCTCACGGTTTTCAGATCGAGACCAGCGCGGGCGCACTGGCTGCTGACGCTGTGGTGGTCGCCACGGGCACCTATCACCACGCCGCCATCCCGGCATTGGCTCGACGGCTCGATCCCTCCATCCAGCAGCTGCACAGCTCGGAGTATCGCAACCCCGCAGCGCTGCCGCCTGGCGCTGTCCTGGTGGTGGGCAGTGGCCAGTCGGGCTGGCAGATCGCTCGGGAGATCCACCAAGCTGGTCGGCAGGTCCATTGGAGCCTCGGTCGCGCCAGCCGACTACCGCGCAGCTACCGAGGCCGAGACATCTTCCGCTGGATGAAGGTGCTCGGACTGCTGGACCTTCCCATGGGTGACCATCCGGCAGGGCCCCGGATCCGCCACGAGCCCAAGCCCTTCATCTGCCCATCCCCAGGCGACGAGCCCGAGGACCCACGCCGCCTGGCCCAGGAGGGTCTTGTGCTGCACGGACGGCTCGAGTTGGTCAACGCCGGGAAGGCGCGCTTCGGTGACGACATGCGCCGTAACCTGCGGGAGGCAGACGAGGCCTGCCTGGGTATGGCCACCCTCATCGACACGTTCATCGAGCACAGCAGCGCAACAGCCTCGCCACCGGCCAAGCTGATCACCCGATTCGATCCACCCGAGCCTGCTCTGGATCTGAACCTCCGTGGCGAAGGCATCGGGACAATCATCTGGGCCACCGGCTACCGCTCCGATTGGCAAAGCTGGCTGAAGGCAGGAGCCTTCGATCGGCGAGGCTACCCCCTCCAGGACCGAGGCGTCTCACCTCACCTGGGCCTCTACTTCGCCGGCCTGGACTGGATGCACACCTGGGGCTCAGGGCTGCTCTATGGCGTAGCCGATGACGCCGCCCACGTCGTCGAGCACCTGCTCAGCGCCTAACACGACCAGATGCCTAACAGGACCAGATGCCTAACAGGACCAGATGGGAGCGCCCCATCATGTCCGGACAACCCTATTTCGCGAGGGTCATCACGGCGTGACCAAGGTAGTTCGCCCAGTAGACGGCAGCGCCATCGGTGGCGATTCCGGCCGGGCCGGCTTGCTGCTCGGCCAGCCGTTGCGGCTCCCCTCCGCCGAGGGGCACGGTCATCACCCAGCCGGATGCCACGTCGGTCCAGTAGACGCCTGTCGAGTCGACCGCCAACTGAGAGGGCGCAGGCTGTTGGGAGGCCAGGGTGACCGGGTCAGCGCCACCGGGATCGAGCGGCAGCTTCATCACGGTACCCGCCCCAGGGTCCAACCAGAACAGACTGCCCCCGTGGACCGCAACTCGCCATGGATTGCCCTGCTGGGAGGCAAGCTCTTGGGGAGCGCCACCGGTAATGGCCACCCTCATCAGCGTGCCCGCGCCGTAATTGGCCCAGTACACATGGGCGGCGTCCACCGCGATACCGCAGGGTCCAGCCTGCCCAGCGGCCAACGCCGTCGGGTCGCCGCCGCTGATCGACACCGTCATGACGGTGCCTGCGCCCACGTCCGTCCAGTAGACCGACTCGGCGTCCAAGGTGATGCCGTGAGGCGAGTCCAGCCCGGTTGCAACCGTTCGACTATCACCCCCGGCCAGCGGCACCGCCATCACCGCACCAGCCTCTGGATCGGTCCAGTAGACCTGCTCGCCAGCCACCGCCACACCGGCTGCTCGGCCCTCCGTCGATGCCGGGACGAGGCTCGTCAGATCGCCGCCCGCCAGGGAGGCTCGCATGATCGTCGCGGCGCCCTCGGTGGTGAAGACCAGGCTGTCACCAGCCAACGCCACGG
The DNA here is from genome assembly GCA_030590865.1 of Myxococcales bacterium. GTDB lineage: Bacteria > Myxococcota_A > Polyangia > Polyangiales > Polyangiaceae > JAPYTK01. The sequence continues at coordinate 10,619 of JAUVCD010000235.1, forward strand.
CGTAGGGGCGAAGCTGGTCGCTGGCGAGTGCCGCCGGCAACGAACCGGTGGTGTCGCCTCCAGCGCCTTGTCCCCCTGCGTGCCCCCCATCCTGCTGGTAGCTGAGGTCGTCGATCCCGAACATGGTGTTGCAGCCGGCCAGCAGCACCGTGACCAGCAACAGGTTGCCCTGCAGCCCCAGACGTTTCGCGATGCCATGGCCTGGCCGAAGAGCGTTGCACGGGGATCGCTGCCGTCCCTGCTGCGGGCTGAGACAACGGCGCAGCGGAGCTACGCCCAGCACCAACCCAGCCATCAGCCACCCGTGGAACGCCACCGAAGCTCGCCGGGCCTGGACACAGCCGCAGCCGGCCGAGGATTCGGGCTCGGTGGGGCCTGCCGCTTCGCCGCCAGCGCCTCCCGCGCCACTGGCGGTGACACATGCGCCATCGACACAGGTCCCCTCCGCCTCACAGTCCATCCCATTGGCCACCGGGCCACAGAGACCATCACGCCACGCCCCGGCGGCGGTGCTACAGGCCAGGCAGTCGTCCAGGACACCGTCACCACAAGGCGTATCGCAGCACCGCTGATCGACACAATGGCCGCTGGCACAGTCGGAGGCTTCCTCGCAGGCTTGGCCGTCAGGCCACCGAAGTAGAAGGCGATAGACCGCGCCGGCTCGGAGTTGATCGGCGTCGGCGTAGTAAGCCCCGACGAGGAGCGTTTCCGTCGACAAGGCAATGGACGAGCCAAAGTAGTCGTCGCTGGTGGCGTCACTGGCGCGCACCGTCGCAAGTTCACTCCAGCCCTGCTCGCTGGGAACGAACAAGTGCACTGAGCCCGCTTGCACCGCCGGGCCACCGTTCCTCGGCGCGGACACCACCGCCAGATCGTCCGCCAAGGCCACCGAGGCACCGAAGCGCCCGCCGCCCACCACGTCAGTGGACGTTAGCCTCGTGGCGAAGGTCCAGGTCGAACCGCTGCGGGTGAACACGTAGACCGCACCGGTGGCCAAGCCACCCACCGGGACCTCTGGCGCGCCTATCAAGGCGGTCTGCCCGCTCGGAGAGATCGCGATGCTCGCGCCGAAGCGATCCCCATCTTCGCCGTCGCTCACGATCAACTTCTGCTGCTGGCTCCAGGTACCTGCCACTCGGCGGAACACGTAGGCGGCGCCCGTTCGGTCCCCAGTGGCGCCGTGGAGCTTCGCCCCGATCAGGGCCGTATCCCCTGCATCAGAGATGGCCAAAGCACCACCGAATTCCCCGCACTCCCCGTCCTTCGCTACCAGCTTGCCCTGCTCCACCCAGAACAATCCCAGCCGCTGGTAAACGTAGACTGAGCCACAGAAATTATCGTCGGTGGCGTTGTCCCAGATGGCGCCCACCATGGCCGTGTCGCCGTACAGCGCTACTCGAGCGCCGAACCAGTCGTCTGGCTCACCGTCGCTGGCGACCAGCTTCTGTTGCTGTGCCCAGCCGTTCCCGTCCCGAGAGAACACATAGGCTGCCCCCGAATCGGCCCCCGCCCCATCGTTGAACATCGATCCTGCAATGGCGGTATCACCAAAGACAGCGACTGATCCTCCCAGCCGATCGTCGGCAGCGCCATCCTCGGCCGTCAGCTTCTGCTCCTCCTGCCAGCCGCTGTCGTCGCGACTGAAGACATAGACCGCCCCAGATCGGTCCCCATTGTCGTCGACGTCCGGAACGCCCACGACGGCGGTATCAGCCGACATGGCCAATGCCTGTCCGAAATGGTCACTTTCAAGTCCGTCGGAGGCCGTCCACCGTTCTTGCACCTCCACGACCAGCGAGCTGGACGCAACGGCCCAGCTTTCAGCGTGCAGGTCGCTGTGGTCGGCCCCGCAACCGGCTCCGAGAACAGCCATCAGCCCGATCATGGACCGGCCGCAAGACGGGGACGCAAGCCACCCGCTCATTAGAGCATTCCCTCGCGCTTCATCCTGGTCTCCTAGCCGGCGCAGCCGGAGAACGTTACCGCTAGTGCCAGAGTACGATGCGATCTCCGGAGCGTCGAGCATCCTGTTCCTGCAAAGCTCGAGGAGCCGC
>JAUVCD010000705.1 GCA_030590865.1 Myxococcales bacterium
CGCTGACGTGAGGTCGGGAGGACTGGAGAGCGACTCGGCGGTCACTGGCCAGGCGTCAGTGCCGTCGAACGCCGGGAGCTCGTCCATCGAGGAGCCCCGGTAGTAGCGGGCCAACAGGCCACCGTAGTTGGCACCCCCGCCCAGGGCCTCAACGCGGATCAGATAGCTGTAGTGACCGGCCATGAGCGCCCCGTTGACCTGGGCCGTGAAGTCAGCCGAGAAGGCGGTGAACAGCGCCATGACGACCTTGCCGAAGGCGTTGTCGATACCCGCGTTGCCGTCGGGGTAGACCAGGGACTTGGAACCGCCGACGAAGGGCTGGCACAGATCGGTCGCATCCTTGGTGGAGATCTTCCCGTCCAGATTGTAGCCGTATTCTTTCCAGGCCTGCGCGCTCGGCGTGCCGTTCCGATCGGTGTCGCCGTACCACAGCTTCTGGAATACGAAGGTGTGCCCCGGCCCGTCTCCGGCCGGCGCGTCGGCAGGCGGCGGAGGTGGCTGGGCGCCCACCATCCCGCTCGACGTCGAGCTCCCGGTTCCCCCTTCACCGCCGTTGCCCCCGCCGTCTGGCTCGTAGATGGTCTTGCCCCCGCACGCCGCGATGATCGTCCCGGTCACCAACGCTCCCAGCGCTGCGGCTCGCAGGCTCATGCTCGGCCTATGCATAGCTACCTCCTCCACTTTCGTAGAATAGGGGAAGCCAAGGGTAGAAGGTAGGTGGCCATTGAGCCCCGTGGGCCCGGGTGAGGGCTCGACCCGGGCTCGGTCCGGGGCAAAGGCGGGAGCCATCGGTCGCTTGGGGCGACGCGGTGAGTCATCCGGTCTAGCTTTTGCGGATGACCGTCACACGTGTCTTGGCCATGTGGGTCGGGGGAATGATCTCGATCACCACCGGGCTCGCCGCGGTGGCCTGTTCCTCGTCCGACGATTGGACAGCTCCGACCCAGCCGACGCTCACCGACGAGGAGGCGAGCTTCGCCCAAGAGCTCTCTCAAACGGTATGCGCCTCAGTCGGAGACTGTTGCGGCCAAGCCGGAGTCGAGCTCGACCCCTTCTGTGAGCACAACGGCACCGACCAGCTCCGCGCCGAGCTGCTGCAGTCCAAAGTCGGCGGGGGCTCCTTCGACGGGACGGCCGCCACCACCTGCCTGGCAGCGTGGCAGACGGCGCTGTCCGACTGTGATCTCCAACCCACGCAACGCTCCGAGTTGCTCGCGGCCTGCCGCGGTGTGTTCACCGGATTGGCCCCCCCCGGTGAGGCCTGCACCGACGATGGCCAATGCCTACATCCGGCCGGCGGCTTCGCCCTCTGCGCCGAGGGAGGCGTCGCCGCCGGACGGTGCGACCAAGGCCAATGCACCGAACGTTGCGACCCGCCGGCCCAGCCCTTCGTAACCTGGAAAACCTGTGACGGCTCAGAGCAGCTCGACGGCTATTGCCACGATCAGTGCTACTACCCACAAACCGATTCGGCCTGCATGATGGTGTGCTGGTGCTGCGTGGACAATGGCAACCAGACCTGTGAGTTCACGGCCTTTCAAACCGCCGAGCTCCACGAGCGCCACCTGTGCACGGGCGGCCACTACTCCATCGAGTGTGGCCAGGCCGAGCAACAGGCCCACCACTACTGCGACACCTGGTAGGCCGTCGCGCCCTTCACTTCACCGGCTCGAGCTTGCGCGTATCGTTGGCCCATAGCAACGCGGGTGTCCGTCAGAGCGGTACCGGCGCGTAGAGGATCGCTTCACTTCGAGGGACGTAGGTGTACCGCAGCAACCGACCTGGGCTCAGAGCGGCGAGGGGTCGCGATCCTTCATGCGCCCCGAGCTGGATTCGGAAGCCTCGGCCGAGCATCGTGCTGCCCCGTTCTAGCTGGTTGACTCGCATTCGTGCGTGGGCTGGCGATCCGTCGATGATCGGGTAGCTGTGGAAGGTGGCCTCGTCCCGAGGGCGAGACCGGGTCCTCAGCTTCTCGCCCTCGAAGGCGAAGATGAGTGCTCCGGTCTCCCTATCCTGGACTTCGCAGCGCCGTCGGGGTCCCACCTCGGTGAACCGAATGTCGGCAAGGAACTTGGGATAGCTGAAGATCTCCACCCCAGCTCGCCAGGCGATCTCGGTGTTGACCGGAAGCGTCAAAATATAGGCATGAAAGTCCTGGGAGAGCGTGGAGCGGGCCACGGCCAGGGAGGGGGGCAGCCAGGGTTGGTCGATCTGGATGCCGATGGAGATCGACACCTCGTTGTATCGACCCACTGGCGTGTCGCCGTATTCGAAGCAGTTGACGCCAATCAGCGCGCGGCCGGGGAGCAGCGTCAGCGGTCGGAATCGCTCGGAGGGCAGAAGATCTCGGGCGACGGCGAGGTCAGCGGTGAAGACGGCAAGCATCATCTGCACCTGTCGGTAAAACGCGGGTGCCGGCAACGTGATCTCTCCCGCCGTGATCTCCGTCTGATCGATGCCAGTGAAGAAGTCGCCGTCGCTGTTCATGATCAGAGCCGCACGTCGAATCGCTCAGCGATCTGGACCGCTGACCGTACGGCATCCTCGTGGAGCCCGTGGCCGAAGTAGCTGCCGCAGTAGTACGTGTTCTGCGTGCCGTTGAGCTGTGGCAGGTCGCTCACGATTGGGGTCGAATTGAAGTCGAACAATGGCGTCCGAAGCACCGTGTCGAGCACGATTTTGTCCTCGGCGATGGGGAAGTTCGGATGCTGTGAGCTAATCAGATCACAGGTCTCAGGCACTCCTGGCTCGCGCTTGAGGCTGCCATTGACTGACGTCTCGATCACGCCGTCGCGCTCGGTGTAGAGATAGGTGTAGGCCTGCATCAACTCATCACGAGGAAAGCTGGAGTGATCGCGATGGAGCACGACTCGGCCGTCCTTGTAGCGCCACACGCCGAGCAGTTGGTCCTCCACATCGGTGGGTGACTCGAGCAGTCGGTAGGCCTGGTCGGCAGGACAGGCGAGGATGATCGAGTCGAAGCCCTGGCGGGAGCCGTCGCCAAAGATGATCTCTACGCCGTGGGCATCGCGCCGCACCTTGACGATGTCGCTCGACATCTTGATTCGATCGGTGAGGGGAGCGGCGAGGGCCTCGACATAGGCTCGTGTGAAGCCCTTGATGGCTCGCACGGACCACACCGCTCGTGGCGAGACCACGTCGCTGTGGACGTCGAGCTTGTGAAAGAAGAACGAGGCCGGCGATTCGAGGACCTCGGGGGCGCTCATCGAGGAGAGCAGGCAGAGGGCGCCAAGCAGGAGCAACCGCGAATCGCCGGACAGCTCAGGCAAGACATCGAGGGATGCGCCGAGGGTCAAGCCCTCGAGGCGGCCTTCGGCCATCATCCGTCTTCCTTTTCTGACGCCCTTGAAGAGTCGGCGAACCACGTTGAGTTGCCGAGGACCGAGGAGGCGAAAGCTCTGCGCCGCCAGGCCTCGAGGCGACGGGGTGAGGTAGATCCCCGTCTGCGTATCGAGATTGTGGAAGCTCATGTAGGACGTCGGGCACCACTTGGTCTGGACGCCCAGTCGCTTCAGCAGTCGGTAGAAATTGGGGTAGCCGGCCTTGCCGAAAGCCGCCACCGCGATGTCCACGGTCTCATCCCGATCGGTGGTGTAGGTGTAGGCATTGCCACCCAGCCTGTCACTCTTCTCGAACAAGGTGACGTCCTGCGTTTCGTGAAGCAGATAGCCGGCGGTCAGTCCCGCTACGCCCCCACCCACAATGGCAACCCGCTGGCTCATCGATTCTTCCGCCCTGGTCGCGCTGACGTTTGGTTGACCGGCACCTAGGCCTTTGGTGGTGCAGCACAAGTATCCGAGACTCGCTCATCGCTCGGTGCCACTCGGCGGCGACTCCTTTTGGGATGTTCCTCGAGTGCAGTCAACGACAATGGGGGGCCACGATTGGGCGACACGAGGCCGCGATCAGGCTCGATACCCTGACCTGTTGTGGCGACGTCGCCCGTCCATCGGTCACGCTGCCCATCGGACCTCATGATGAAGACCGCCGAGCACCGGGAAAGCGACCACATGTCCGGTCGGGCATGGAGTGGTTGACACAACAGCCTAGGATCCGTCATCGCTCCCGGCGGTGCGGCCGGACGGCTGGCTACAGCCTAACGGCTACCGAAGGCATCGACGACACCTCCGTAACCGCTGCTGAGAACGGTACAGGGTCAGGTCGCTCCTGACCCGCCACGGCCGCGGCGTGCCCAAGGACCTGATGAAAGCCCGCGAGCTCTACGCCAAGGCCTGTCGCCTTGGCCTCGAGGAGAGCTGCCGTGACGCTGCGACGGCCAGTCTTACGCCCAGCCCGTCGGCGGAGTAGCCTAGCCCGACCCGCCAGACTCTCCCCGGTAGAACCATGGTCCTTCTCGACAACCTGGCCGCATATCGCGAGAAGTTCCGCCGACACCTGAAGGCGATGTCCGAGAGCGATGCGGTCAAGCAGCACGTGGGCCATCCCGCGAACTTCCACCGCATGGGCGCGATCGAGCGCGCGATCGTCGAAGCCTACGGCCTGCCCGACGACGGCTATCTCATCGATGTGGGCTGCGGCGGAGGCCGTCTCACGCAGGCCATCGAGGATCAGCCCGGGCTCCGCTACCTGGGCACGGACGTCGTACCCGGGCTCATCGAGTACTGCCGCAAGACGTATCGGAAGGACTGGAGGTTCGAAACCGCCGAGCAGTTGCTCATC
>JAUVCD010000590.1 GCA_030590865.1 Myxococcales bacterium
AGACGAGGTCGAGAATCTCGCTGAGATCGAGCAGGTGCTCGACCCGGCGTCGTCCTTTGCGGATGACGACCTGGGGCGCTGGCTGAGTGCTTTGGCCCAGTGGCTCTTCGGCTAGGCGAGGGCCGCGTCCTTGCCCAACGGAACGGCAGGCCCAGAATCAGCAGAACCCTGTCAGCAGGCCCCTGTCAGCAGGCCCCTGTCAGCAGGCCCACAAACTGACCTGACTGGCCAGGTCAAAATAGGCTTTGTGGGCGCAGCCACCGCCGTCCCAGAGGTCGAAATGCCCGGTGGCGTCCGACCAAATGGCCACGTCAAAACAGATGATGCCTTGTTGCCCACCAAAGGCGCCGGCGCTTCCCCCTGCCACCGAAGTGCTAGGCGCGCCGAACTCGCGATACATGTAGTCTTTGAACTCCGAGACGCGATAGGCGTAGCGGAGCCCATCGCCCCCCCGAGCGGTGCTCAGACCAGGGTAGTTAGACGGGATCATGTGGCCCGCCGCATTGAGCGCCCGGCTCACCCGGATGACGCACGTGTTGGTCACCCAGCCGAGATTCACGTTGCCGCCAATTTCGGCCTTCGCCTCTTCCGAAGTACCGCCAGGATACGCGCCCCACATCTTTGAGAATTCAGGAAGTGCCGCCATAGTGTGATGGAGTAGCCTGTGGCGCGCGGCCGTTCAAGCGGGTTGTTCCGCTGGCACAGGCTGATGGCACGCCGATGGCCAGAAATCGCACAATGGGACGACGGATGACGACGGTCGCGCAGCGTCTAGAGGCTCCCGAGGGGTTGGGCTCATGGCCCTCCCGCTGGTGCTGGCTGTGGTTGGCCCTCGGTGGTTGTGGCCCGGCACCGCCCTCGGCAACCGCTCCGGACCCAGGTGAAGCGTCGACCCGCTGCACCCAGCAAGCGCTGCTGTCCTTCGATCCCGGATCGGCCGTCGAGCGGCGGATCCTACTGCCGCCGGCGGTGCAAGAAACCACTTCGAGCGAACAACACGTCGTCGAGCACCCCTGTGCCGACCACGAGAGCGACGACCAGTGCGGCGAGCTGGCCGAGGGTGAGGCTAGGGCACGCTACCCAGACGCCGAGGTGACCTCGACGGTAGCCCACCAGCGACAGTTGGTGCGCCTCCACTTCGAAGTGGCGGGCAAGCCGGTGCATGCAGCCTTCGCCGACCAGGCCGCCGCGCTCGCCCATCTCCAGGCGCTCCAGGCGGATGGAAAGCTAGTCGTGGTCAAGAGCGCAACGACCATACCGGACAACGAGTCGCCGAGGCTGGCCGTGGCCCGTGCCACCCTCCGCGGTCCGGTCGTGCAGCGCACCGTACTGCGACTCGAGCTCCTACTGCGCCCACCGGGTGGCGACTCGATTGGAGCCTTCAAGCGAGCACAGGTGCAGGCGAATCGTGCGGGCTTGGGGATTCACTCCTGGACCTCGGACGACCAGGGTCACTTGCGGGTAGAGCTTGGCTGCACCATGGGGCCCGACTGAACCGTTCAACGGGGCATCGGCAGGGATTGATGACAAAACCGCGTGGTGGCGGCGGTCCGAGGCAGAGACTAGCCTCCTTGCGGTCCCATCCCAGTAGCGGATGAGACCGCAACGGAGGCCGACAATGCGACTGTCCCTACTCCTGATGGGCCTACTCCCGAAGGCCGTACTCCCGATGGCCCTGTTCCCCCTGGCGCTGCTGATGGCGGCAGCCTGTTCCACGGCTCCCCCGGCGCCACCGCCGGCCGAGCCCTCGCCGCCACCACCTGCAGCCGTGACGCCGGCAGCCTTCGTGCAGACCCAGGTCGCCCGCCTCCAGCCGCTGGTGGTCGCGTCCCATCACGCCTGGTGGGAGGCGTCGACGACCGGCACCGACCAGGCCTTTGCCAAGCAGAAACAGACCGAAGACGCGGTGGACCGGTTCTATTCCGATCCGGCCCTCTTCGAGAAGGTGAAGGCTTACCGGCAAGATGCCCAGGTGACCGACCTGGTGGTCAAGCGACAGATCGAGGTTCTCTACCGGTCGATGCTGGGCAAGCAGGTCGCCCCCGAGTTGCTCGAGCAAATCACCACGCTACGGGCGGCGGTCACTCAGACCTTCAACACCTATCGCGGCAAACTTGATGGCAAGGAGGTGACCCAGAACGAGGTCATGAAGGTGCTACGCAGCTCGACCGATAGCCAGGAGCTGCAAGCCGCCTGGGAGGCGCAGAAAGGCGTAGGAGCCCTGGTGGCCCCCAAGCTCGCCGAGCTGGCCGCGCTACGCAACCAGGTGGCCCAGCGACTTGGGTTTCGTGATTTCTACGCCCTGAGAATTGCGGAAAACGAACAGGACGAGACCAAGGTGCTGGCCCTGTTTGACCAGCTCGATGCACTGACCCGAGACCACTTCGCTCGTCACAAAAAGATCGTGGACCAGCGGTTGAGCAAGCGTTTGGGCATTCGGACCACCGACTTGATGCCTTGGCACTACCAGAACCCATTCTTCCAAGACCCGCCGGCGGTCTTCGAGACCGGTCTGGATGAGGTCTACAAGCAGCAAGACACCCTGGCGATTTGTCGCTCGTTCTTCAGCTCTATCGGCCTGGAAACGGCCGCGATCCTCGATCGCAGCGATCTCTACGAGAAGCAGGGCAAGTCACCCCACGCCTTCTGCGCCAACATGGATCGGGAGGGGGATGTAAGGGTGCTCGCCAACATCGTCCCTGGCCTGCAGTGGCAGTCCACCATGGTCCACGAGCTCGGTCACGGGGTCTACGAGAGCTACGTCGATTCGTCCCTGCCCTGGCTGCTTCGCACGCGAACCCACGCCATCACGACCGAGGGCTTTGCGATGATGCTCGATCGGCTGACGGCGAACCCCTATTGGGCCGAGGCCGTGGGCGCCATCGATACCGCCAAGCGCGACCAATCGATGGACGAAGCTCGTGCCTATCTGGCGTTTGCACCCCTGCAGTTTTCTCGCTGGGCTCAGGTCATGCTGCGCTTCGAGCGGGCCATGTATGCCGACCCCAAACAGGACCTGAACACGTTGTGGTGGGATCTAGTCCAGCGGTACCAGTCATTGCGACGCCCCCCGGGCCGCAACGCCCCAGACTATGCCAGCAAGATCCATCTGGTGATCGTGCCGGTCTACTATCACAACTACATGCTTGGTGATCTGTTCGGGGCTCAGCTCCACGAGACCCTGGCGGCGCTAGAGCACAAAGACCCGGTCGCCGCGGTCTATTTCGGCCATCCGCAGGTCGGCGATTTCCTCAAGAGCAAAGTCTTCGCCTCCGGCGCGCTGTACCGGTGGGACGAGCTCATCGTCCAGGCGACGGGCAAGGAGCTGACCGCCGCGGCTTTCGCGCGACGGTTCGACAAGCCCTAGCTAGCCTCGAGACGGATCTGGTGAGCTGAGACTTGCGCTCGCCATGCAGGTCCGTGACGATAGCGGCCTGGACCATGGTGAAGATCGGAGAGCATCGGACCTTGCAGGGCTTCATGCCGCCCACCACCCTCAAGGCGGATCAGGCCCACCGTCTGGTGGTTCAGGTTCTGGATCGAATCACCACGCCACAGCAGCGTGACACAGTGCTCGAGGCGGCCCTGGGCGCTGCCGACGCGACCGAGGTGCCGGCCGACGCCGGTGCCTTGACGGCCTTCGTACTGGGACCATTGCGCGAGGCGGTGGCCCAAACCGTGGGGCCTACCGCCGCCGGGATGATGGTGAAGTTTCTGACCCCCGTATTGGCCCACCAGGCGGTGCAGATTCGGGACCAACAGCCGGCACCGAGCGAGGCCGCCGCGGACCAAGCGGGGCCCGTCGACGGTCCGGTGACTGTGCTGATCGTCGACCGGAACATCCAAATGCGCTCGCAGGTTGCTCGGGTCTTGCAGAAACATGGTTACGGCGCGGTGAGCGCCCCTGACGTGGACGTGGCCTTGGCCATGTGTGTCCGCTACCGGCCGGCCCTGATCATCGCCGAGCTGGAAGCCGACTCGCGAGACAGTGAGAAGTTCACCGCCTTGTTGCAGGTGGCTTTCGGTGCCGAGGCCCCCCCAGTGATGGCACTGACTTTTGACCTGGTGGCGGCTCGCGGCAAGCGACACGCTGACCACGTGGAGGCCAATCCGATCATGGCTGACGAGCTCATCGCCGCAGTGCAGCGCCTCCTCGAGCCAGCAGAGCACCAAGACTGACTCGCTGGAGCGGTTTCTGTCGGTCGGCACGCCCGGCGCTGTGTTGGCCACCGCAGCCCTGAGCGATGCCTCGCTAGCCCGCGGCGATCTCGACCGGCTGCAACGCTCGGTAGTCCACCTTACCGAGCCCCATCTCCTCCCCGAAACGAAGATAGTCGGGCAGCTTCTCGTCCGGCGTGTCCATCAACCGACAGGCCCAGGCGTCCAGGGCGATGGGATCGACCCCTGCAGCTAGTGCGCCAAAGACTTTCACATCCGCGAGATTGCCTCCCTTGGGGCCATTTCGCATCAGCACCCGCGAGGCATCGATAATGGTCAGCGTGGGGCGCATCAGGGCTGCAAGCTCGGCGATGGCGCGGTTGATGTCGCTGTGAAAGCTCATGCGCCGCTCGGTGGTGATGCCGATCCAGTTCTTCATGCCACCGGTCACGCCGGTGAAGTCGTGGTGCTTACCTATGGGCACGTTGATAATCTTGGTCGCCTCGACGAAGGGCTCGAGAACGCTCCAAGAGCCGAGTCGCTCCGACAGACGCACCGTGTGGTAGCGGCTGTGCTCAGGCAGCACCACCTCAGCGCCTGCGTCGCTGGCCGCTCGCAAGATCCCGCTTTGCTCGAAGGCTTTCCGGGCCTCGCTGACTGGGCAGTCGGTGACGATGACCCGCTTGGCTCGAGCATCCAGGCATGCCTTGACCACTTCGACCACGACGTCAGGGTGAGTGTTCGCTCCCTGGGCGGGCACGCTATCCCAGCCGATGTTCGGTTTGACCACCACCACGTCGTCAGGGGTCACGAAAGGCGTCATGCCGCCGAGGCGCGCGATGGCCGCCCGGGCATTGCGCGCCGGCGTGCCGCCCCGGGCGACGACCATTGGCGGCGTCCCTGGCGGCAGCTGGATGCGATGGTCCCTAATCGTGCGTAACGCGTCACGACCAAAGCGCTGTCGGTAGTCGTGGATAGCATAACCCGCCGCGCCCAGCGCCCCGGCGGCCAGCAGTCCGCCAGCGGCCTTCAAGACGAGCCGACGGCTGCGCCTCTTGGGCTTGTTGTCTCTGCCCCGCTCCGCCACGTCGCCGACGTCACGCTCACCGTCCTCGGGCGCCTCCTCGGCACGGTCTTGTTGGCCCTCGTCGGAGCTTGGTGACTCAGGAGGCGGATGGTCAGACGTGCGGGACACGGTGAACAAACCTAGCACGTGAGGTCACGGCGGCCCGGAGTAATGGGACGGTCATAGCACCCTGGAGTGGGTGGCCATGAGGTCGAGTCCGCTTCCGCCACGGGCACGCGCCCGAGCGCGACTCCGAGCCCGTTCCGAGCCCGATCGTTTGGGGTAGGTCGAGCTCGGAAGCGGGAGGGATGCGGGGGCGAGCGCGGGTTCGTGCGCGTGGGGGAAGGGGGCTCGGGGAGGGCGGATGGCTGTCGGCAATGGGACTCACGCTGTGGGTGCTGGTGTCCATCGGATACCAGCAAGTTTCAATTCGCTCATCACAAGCTTGATGCCTGGCGTGTGGCCAGCGAGCTGGCCGACCGAGGGAAGGTTGTGGCTGACCGGGTTCCGCGGGGGTATCGCAACATTGCTGACCAGCTGTTGCGGTCGGTGACCGGGGCCGAAGCGCTCATTGCTGAAGGAGCCAACCGGTTCTCGCCGAAGCAGAAGCGACAGCGCTACGAAGAGGCGCGTAGTGAAGCTGGCGAGGTGGCCTCTCATCTCGAGCGGCTCTACCGGTACGAGCTGCTTGGTGAAGAAGAGACAGAAGAGCTGCTGGCGCTGGCCAACCGCGTCTGCGCCATGCTGACCGGGCTCATCCGACGCTGTAGCCGGTAGGTCTAGGGGCCACAGCAGACCCCCGGCGGGCTGCCGGCTGGCGGCCCGCCGGGATAGCTAGTTGCTCATC
>JAUVCD010000267.1 GCA_030590865.1 Myxococcales bacterium
GGCATTGCCACCTATATCTGGGTGCTGTCGAACCACAAGCCTGCCGACCGCAAAGGCAGGGTGCAATTGATCAATGCCACCGACATGCACGAACCCATGCGCAAGTCGCTCGGATCAAAACGAAAATCGATCAGCGAAAAGCAGATTGAAGAAATCGTTCGACTCTATGACCACAACGAGCCATCTAAGGTCAGCAAGATTTTCGACACCACCGACTTTGGTTATCGCCGCATTACGGTCGAGCGTCCCCTGCAACTGACCATTTATCCGCAAGATGTCGACCGCCTCGAAGCACTGCAAGCCGACAAAGCATGGGGCAAATGGGATGCCGAACTCCAGCAAGCCACCCTTCAAGCCTTGGAAACCCTCAAAGAGGGCTATCTTTCAAGGGACACATTCCTTGCAGAGTTGAAGTCGGCGTGTGACTCAAAACTAACTGCCGCTAACCTAAAACTGCTCCTCAAGCACCTATCCGAACACAGCGACGAGGCCGAGGTTTGCACCGACAAGAAGGGCAAACCCGAACCCAACCCCGATCTGCGCGACAACGAAAACGTCGCAACACCTTCAAGCTCGGACCGGCAGCGGCCTTCTTAGCCTATCGCCACTATTTCTCGGACGTGGAAGAGTCGTCGCAGAACACCATCGAGCTCGGTTTCGCCTACCATGGGGACGAGCCCGACAATGAGGCTGGCTGGTTCGATGGCAACCATGCGGAGCTGATGACCCATGCAGTGGGCCCGGTGTATATTCCCGAGCCCGGTGCGGCAGGTTTTATGTATGACCTTCAGCTCAACGTGAGTAAATTCATTCACCTTGGTGCGGGGTTCATGCTCGGCGGTGGCGATCAAACGTCCATCCTGCTTTATCCCCATGTCAACGCTTCTTTGGTCTTGGCATCGAATCCATTGTGGGATGCGAGCGATTACTCTTTGAGGCTCGAAGCGGGGATGACTCTGGGTGGCATGTTTGCGCCAGAAGCGTACAGCCCCGTCGGCAGCTCTACCGAACTACTCGAGGAGGATCTCGGCACATCGGTCCTTGCCGCCGGTCCCAGCATAGCGGTGGCTTTCCGCGGCGGACCGGTGGCTCCCTTTCTTCGCTGGCGGCACAATTTCGTGACCGGTGGCGAGGAGGATACCGTGAACCTATTGAGCCCGGTCGGCAAGCCGGTGATCCCTGAGCACAACATGATGCAATTGGGCATCATAGTAGGGATGCAGAGTGACTAGCCTGGCGACAAGGTCAACAATGACGGTGATATGATGAATCTTCGGCTTGTGTTGTGGTTCCTGATGGCTGTGGCGGTGGCGCTGGTCGCTTGTGAGAGCGACGACGGGGATCGTCTCTTTGGTCGAGAGGCCGTGGCGGACGATGATGACCCATGTCCGCCGGGTTATACGCCCCACTCGGATGAATGCGGCCTATGCGCTCAGACGTATTGTTGTTCCGAGCTGAACGCGTGCTTCGACGATTCTGATCTGACGTGCAACCAGATTCATGATTGCATTGAGAACTACTGTCAGTCTGACGGCTTGGGATGTATTTATGAAAACTGTGCCAGCGATGGCTACGGACTTGATCTCTATTGTTCAATGTCCGAGTGCCTCAAGTACAACTGCCCAGATTGCCCTGTGGCCTCCTGTTACTGATGTCTCCTGCTAGTCCTGGACGAAGGGATCCCAAAACGGGCGGCTTGAGCCGTTGCCGAGGGCGACAAGCGGATGTTCGTTGAGCGTGCCGCTCACCTGGCCTGCCATTGGATACCGATGAGCTCAGCTGCTGGAGCAGTACGTGTTGATATTGTCTACCAGGTCAGTCTCACGGGAGCCGAAGCCTGATATCGTCTTGACCGCCTCTTGAGTCTTGGTCGCGTCATTGTCTTCGATGGCCGCTGCTGTGTCGGTCGAAGCTTTGGCAAGATCTCTTACCATCGTTGCGTAGTCATCGCGGAGCTTGGCGAGCGACTTGTCCTTCACCTTGACGGCTTCTACCTTTTCCGCCACGTTTCCGAGGGTTTCGGCTAGCTTCTTCAGCTCAGCTGGATCGTCACCAGCGGCTTGTTCTAGCGGGGCCTTCTCCTTTTTGATGACGTCAATGAGCTGGTTACACTGCTTGGTCTTTCCGTCACAGCCGGCCAGCCCCATGACCGCTGTGGTCGCAATCGCCACGCTTGATGCGGCCACCAAGATCTTCCTCGACATCGGTTTCTCCTCGGGTGATTGAATCGATCAGGCATTAACCCCCGTTTTTCCAGCGCTTGCAACCACCGTGTTATCGTTCGCCAGGTGGAGGAACCAGATCCTCGAAACGGTCGTAGCATTGAGTCGGATCACGAGGAGAACGTGGGCACAGGTGCCCTCAGGAGGGTGTCAGGATTTCCGTGTACGGCGCCCGGCGGATTGGCTCATACGGGGATTCTGTCCGCAAAGTGAATGGTGAACTGGAGCCATTGCTGAACCTTGCGTAGCTGTCGATTGTGCGCCTCGATGGCGTGGTGTGCCGAAACACGGCCGACCCGAATCCGTGACGCTCTGTACAACCTAGGCCATGAGATCGGGCGGAACACTGTGAAACGCATCCTCATAGAGCACGGCGTCGACCCGCGCCGGAACGCAGCAAGCGGATGGCCTGGAAGACGTTTCTGAAGGCTCATTGGGCACACATGGCTGTCGCCGACTTTCGCCGTGGATGGCTTCCTGCGCGACGCCCGGTTCATCATCCTCGACCGCGACCCGCTCTATACCGCCGCGTTCCGCCGAATGTTGAAGGATAGCGGCGTGAAAGCGGTGCGACTCCCGGCTCGCTCACCCGATCTGAACGCCCAAGCCGAGAGGTTCGTGCTTTCCATAAATTGGCCGGTTATTTCTTCGAAATACCTATCCTCCCTGCCCTTCCCGAGACGCCCCAATAGTCGACCCAGCAGTCCACCCAGTAGGCACTCGGCGGGCGTTGCGCCGTCCCGTCAGTTGGGTGCGGCCGACGTGGTCTGGCAGCCAAACTCGATGTTGACCTCGGCGGCGTTGGCTCCCTGGATTTGCTGGCAGACGTCGGGGCAGACCGAGATGGTGGTCGGGTTGTTGGGGTCGTCGTAGTACCAGCCGCCGTTGACGGTGTTGCATTCGGCTGCCGAGCTGACCTGTCCGAGCGATTGGGGTGCGCCGCCGTCGATGGACAGCACCACGTTCACCAGGTTCGGTACGAACTGCTCGCCGTCGGGCGGTGCTGGGATGTCCCAGTGGCAGGCCAAGCTGGCATTCTGGATGACCTGTTGGGACATCACGTTCCATACGGGCTGGAAGTTCTGGTCGGCTAGCTCACCGAAGACGCCGCCGGTCGCCAGGGCCAGGTTCCAATACTGGTCGCTGTCGTCGGCGCAGGGGCCGCTGTCGTGCTCGCAGGCGATGGCGTGAAACCGGTAATTAGCGAAGGAGGGGTCCAGGGCCTTGAGCTGGGCGTCGAAGGCGGCGGCGCTCAGGTTCGAGTCGTCGTCGCTGATGACCACCACGTGTTTGGATGCGTCGGGGCGAAGCATGGGGGCGTAGTCGTTGTAGCGAGCGAGGATCTGCAAGAAGGCGTCGTGGCTGTCCACGTGCTGATCGACGTGGAGGAAGGTGGGCAGGTTGTCGTCTGCCGGACAGTTTCCCGACGCCAGGGGAGCGGGAACGCAGAAGCCGTTCTCGCTGCCCGGCTTGCCGGCGATCACGATGACGTGGACATCGATGCCGCTGCCGGTGATCTGTTGGGCAAAGCCGTTGAGCTGGTTGGTCACCCAGTTGGTCTCCTGGTCCATGCTGCCTGATTGGTCGATGGCCAAGATGATGTCTGCCGGCTGGATCTGATTGTCGGCGGTCTCTGCCACGGCCGAGCAAGCGCCGCCGCTGCCGGGCGTGCCATCGTCGGTGCCGCCAAAGCCCAGCTCGCCGCTCGAGCTGCCGCCCGAGCCCGAGGAGCTTCCCCAGTCGGAGTCGTCGTCCGCGCCGCCGGCCAGGCTGCTTCCGTCCCCGACGGAGCATGCGGTGGAAAGGATGCACGCCGAGGCGGCGACCAGGGTGGTGGTGAGCACCAGAAGACGATTCGGCTTCATCGCAACCTCTCCTTGGTGCCCCGTCAGGCTGAGAGGATTTCTGCAGCCAGGATGTAACTTGCAACCTGCGCGCCAGCTCGCCGACCCTTCGCTGACAAGTAAGATCGAGGGGTTAGGTTGAGCGTTGGATCGCTGTGGCAGGATCGTCGGTGCCCCAGGGGGCGACTGTGCTGGCGGGGTTGGCTCGGTCGTGCCGCCGCCAGGGGGGACGCGAGTCCGGAGCGCCTCGTGGGCCAGGAACTAGCTACGGCAGACAGTGGAAAAGCCCGATGTGGGGTGGCGCCGGCAATTGGGTTGCAAAGGTCGTCGGATTCCAGAGGCGCTCGCCGTCGGTGGTTGGCTCCCGCTCGAGGCGGTGCACTTCGAGCCGCACGTAGGACACGTTGGCGGCGTTGACCTGGGCCAATAGGTCCTCGAGGTCACGGTCCAAACAGTGAACGGCCTGGTGCAGAGCATCGGCCTCGTCGTCGGCCTGGATCAGTTTGGCAAGCCCGAGCACGGCGCGAAAGGGCATGCAGCTGATCCGCGTGTAGCGCATTGCGCCTTTGAGTCTAAACAAGGGCATCAGCTTCGGCTCTGGGGCGGCATCACGGCGCCGCTGGCCCGCTGGCGCCCTGCCGGCGGCAGGCCAGCGCTCCACTGAGGCGGCAGGCTCGAGCCAAGCTCACTGGCCTGCGAGCCAGGTGTCCAGGACCGACTGCTGATCGCCGCACAGCGTGACGGGTCATCAAGACGTGCTCGCCGAGCAGCTCTCAAGCCGGGAGAAATCATACAGCGGTTCAGAGGCAAGCACGGGGGTGACTTGCCGCCAATGCTCACCGACCCGTCACTGTCTTGACGGGTGCAGGTAATGTAACAATATTTGTTACACAAAGGTTCCCCATGGCCGCCAGCATCAACACCAACCCCGTAGTGGTACGACGCATCATGGGACAGCTCACCCGGGCTGGCTTGGTTCACTCGGTACCGGGGAAGAAGGGCGGCTTCGAGCTGGCCAAACCGGCTACCAAAATCCGCCTGGATGACATCTTGCACGCCGTCGGTGGAGGTGGAGTGTTCCGCATCCACGACAACGAGGAAAACCCCGCGTGCTTCGTCAGCTGCGGCATGAAGGGTGCTCTCGCCGACGTGCAGGAGCGGGTCGACGCGGCGGTGGATCGCGAGCTGTCCAAGACGTCGGTCGCCGACGTGTTTCGCTCGATCTCCTAAAAATGCAACTGAAGCAGTTGCGGAATCACCAGGTCGACTTCCCCTGGTTCTGTAACTCAAACAATTACAAAACCGGAGCGAGGCACATGAAGCGATACGAAGGCAAAGTGGCCGTAGTCACGGGTGGAAACAGTGGCATTGGTTACGCTGCAGCGGCCCGCTTGCGGGACGAGGGCGCTGCGGCGGTGGCATTCCTCGGGTCAAGCGACGCATCCTTCGTGACCGGCGCCGAGCTTGCCGTCGATGGTGGGATGACCCAGGTGTAGACTCGCGCCTGCCAGCGGGGCTGGGTGGTGGTCTCAGGGCGCCGGCGGCATTGGGGCCGCGACATGAGTGCGGACGCGGACCTCGCTTTGGTGCTGCCTTGTCGATGTCGACGCCGACCTGTAGCGTGACGGACATGGGACCCCGCCAGAGCGTGAAGACCCGTGGTGCGACGCATCGGCTAGTGCGAGATCCTGACATCCGTCCGGTTGCTCGCCCCATCCGCCCGCTGGTGATGTTGATCGTTGCGGCCTTGGCCCTCGCCAGCTGCGAGTCCGACAACGAGCCAACTCCGCCAAACGGCACGAGCACCGCAACCTGTGGTGACCAGACCTGTGCTGCCGACGAGGACTGTGCGAGCTGTCCGGCCGACTGCGGCTCCTGCGCGGGCTGTGGTGACGGCACCTGCGCCTCGACCGAGGACTGCACGAGCTGCCCGGCCGACTGCGGTGGCTGTCCCGAATCAGCCGGCCGGATCGCCTACAGCGCCGACGGCAACTTCAACGACGAAGACGACTGGGCCGCGACCGCGGTCGCCTTGGCGATCCTGGACCAGTACGGCGCCACCGACCGGCTGGTCCACCTCGACTACAACTCCGTCCTCTGTGACAACGACCCTGCTTGGGCTACCGAGCAGGAAACGACCGTCCTCGGAGCGGCGTCCCGGTTCGGCATTTCGACCGCCGTGCTGTTCGACGACCAGGCGGATCCCGAGGGGGCGAGAAACAGCATCCGAGATGCGGTCAACGCCTCGAGCGCTGCGGACCCGCTGTTCTTCATCGTGGCGGGCCCAACTCAGATCGTGTTCGAGGGGATTGATCGAGCGGAGGCTGCCCACTACCCCTACGTGTGGCTCCTGTCCCACAACCGCTGGAATGACGGCGTCAGTCCGGACTCGGTGTGCACCAGCATCACCAAGCGGGACATCATCGAGCTCGGCGTCAACTGGGTCCAGGTCCAGGACCAGAACGGCAATTGCAGCGACACCGATCCTGCGGCGCAGGGCTTCTGCACCTCACCCTTCGGACAGCCGGCAACGGCGCCCCAATGGGCACCCTGGGACTGGCTGGCCAACTCGAGCGACGGTGACCTCAACTGGGTGCACGATCGACTGTTGGCCACCACCCGAGCCGACGCCTCCGATGCCGGCATGACCTACTTTCTCATGTCCGGCGATGAGGGCGCCTCGATCGACGACCTGGAGAGCCTGCTCGAGCACGACACGATCCCGGCGGAGCTGGATCCGCGGCAGACGATTCGCCTCGAGGCAGAGAATTTCCGCACGCTGAGCGACTACGAGCTTCTCGCGGCAGGCTCGGCGGTCTCGCAGCGGACGAAGGTGAGGCTGACCAGCGCCACTACGGGCTTCATCCGAACGGTCTTCAACGAGTTCTACGCCGCCAGCGGTCACTACGACGTGGCGGTGAGGTTCTTCGACGACAGTGCCGGCTCGCCTGCGACATTCACGTTGCGGATCAACGGAACCCCGCAAGGCTCTAGCTGGAGCGGATCAGCCGGCGATGATTCGTGGCAGTCTCAGACGTTCGGCAACGTGGAGATTCTTCTGGGAGACGAGATCGAGGTCGAGGGAAGCGGCAGCGCCGGCGATCTGGCCGAGCTCGATTTCGTCGAGCTACAGCTGCAAAGCACGCTGTAACGGACTGCCTCAGTCCTCCTTGCTACCGCCCCTGGTGCTCTCGAATCGCCCGGCGGAGCCCCACCGCAATCGTCAGCCACCCCACCAGTTCACCGCCAGCAAAGGCCCTGAACGGCAACGTCCCTACCTCGAGGTGCGCTACCAGCCCTAGGGCGTTGCCGTTAACGCTATCCGCCCTCGAATCACCGAAATGGTGCAGTTCGACCTGTGACCCCCTGGTGTGCTCACCGGTTGACCACGCCGTGCCTATACTTGGCCACGAGGCCCTGAGGTAGTCTGAACGATGGTCTCGAAGGGGGTCTTTGCTGGTGCGGACTAGAACACTCTCCTGGTGCGTCTTCCTGGTGGCTTCCGCCGGTCTCGGCGGCTGCGGTGAGGACGAGTCCACCGGGGGCACGGCCGGGCCCCCACCCGTCGGCCCCTGTCCAGCTGGCGAGCTCGAGCTCGAAGACGCAAGCTGTCGCCCGGCTGGCATCCTGTCCGAGGAGTGCGCCGTGGGCTTCGAGCCCGATGGCGCCATGGGCTGCAACGCCATCCTCCCTCCTGACGTTTGTTCCGACGGCCTGATGGCCATCCCTGGCGAGACGGTATGTCGCGAGGTCGCGCCCTGCGGCGACGGCCCTTGGGGTGACATCCCGAACCAGCCGGGCACCCAGTACGTTGACGGTGCCTACGCCGCGGGCGACGCGGACGGCTCCCAGCAGAAACCCTGGCCCACCATCCAAGCAGGCATCGATGCAGCCGGCCCTGGTGCGATCGTGGCGGTCGCCGCCGGCTCCTATCTCGAAGGTCTCCGCATCGAGAACCAGCCGGTACGCTTGTGGGGACGCTGTCCGGCCATGGTCCAGCTCACCGGCGTCAGCGGGCCGAGCCAGGCCATCTTGATACTCGCGGGCGCCGACGGCAGCGAGGTCCGCAACTTGGCTATCAGCGGACCGCTCCTCGGGGTGGCCGTCTCGGGTTCGGAGAACGTGGTGCTCGCCAACCTGTGGGTGCACGACACGGGCGACGCCGGCATCGAGGCAGTCGATATTCTGGGCAACACGAGCATCGCCATCAGCGACTCGCTGGTGGACCGCGCCATGGGGACCGGCGTGCACGGCGGCGGCACCTTCGTCACCATCGACCGTACGGCCATCCGGGACACGGCCTTCAACCCGGCCTACACCGCCGGGTGGGGTATCGCCACCCAAGAGGGTCCCAGCTCGGGAACTCATGCGACGATCGAGGTGCGCGACTCGTTGATCGAGCTCAGCCGCGGCATCGGCGCCAACCTGCTCACCACCCACGCAACCATCGAGCGAACCGTCATTCGGGATGGCCTGCCGGAAGACGACGGGACCTTCGGTCGCGGCATCTCACTGGAGACCAGCATCGACGGACTGCTCCGCTCCTCCCTCACGCTGCGCGCGTCGATCATCGAGCGCAACGCCGAGGGCGGCATCTTCGTTGGTGGCTCGGACGCCATCATCGAAGCAACCGTGTTGCGGGACAACTACTCTCAGGTTTCGGACGGCCTCTACGGTGACGGCGTAACGGCCGTCGATCACTTCGCGGCGGACCAGCGTCCCAGCCTGGTCGTGCGCGGCTCGCTGATCGCGACCAACGCGGCAACTGGCGTGTTGAGCGCCAATGGCGACTTGACCCTCGAGTCGACGATCATCCGAGACACCTGGCCGGAGGCAGCCGTTAACGACTTCGGCATCGGCGTCGCTGTGCAGGACAACCCGCAGAGCGGTGGAGGCTCGGTAGCAACCATCCGCGGCTGCACCATCGAGGGAAGCCGCCACTCGGGGATCCTCGTCTATGGATCCACCGCGGTCGTCGAACAGAGCCTAGTGCGCACGACGCTGGTCCAGCACAGTGACAATCTCTATGGCGACGGCATCTCGGTCTTGACGGGCGTCGTTCCGGGCGCGGCCATCACCGTCGACCGCTGCCGGATCGAGGGCAACGCCCGGGCCGGCGTGGCGAGCTTCGGCGGCTGGTTAGGCCTCCATGCCACCGTTTTGGAGTGCAATCCGATCCAGCTCACGGGTGCAGCCATGGGCGGGGTCGACTTCGCCTTCGAGGACTTGAGCGACAACTACTGTGGTTGCGGCAGCACGAGCGAAACCTGCAAGGTCGCCACCGCGGACCTGGTTCCACCATCGCCCGTCGCCCCACCAGGGTCAGGCCAGTAAGCGGGCGCCCATGGGGAGGCGCCCTCATCACGAGAGGGACGTCGCTCAGCACTACAGCCCGTGGATGTGGATCGCCGCGCTCATTACGCTCGGCAGACCGGTGGCGGGCTACTTCGCCGGCTCGACCTAGACCGAAGAGCTGCTCAAGGCCATCGAGAAGCTCTAAACGAAGGGCGCTCGCTAGCTGCCCCGAACGGTGGCCTAAGTCCGGCGTGATACCCTCGTGCCTATGCCTGTCGTGCTGCCGCGCCACCTCGCCCTGCTGCTCGCGCTCGTGTTCGGCTCGGTATCCTGTGGGAGTGAATCCTCGCCCCCAGGCGGCGGTACCGGTGGCCAGGAGCCCTGCCTGGCTCCGGATCGACTGCTCGAGGACGGCCGCTGCCTGTCCCCTGGCGTGCAAGACAACGGCTGCCCAGCCGGCGAGCTTGGCCTCGTAGACGGCAGCTGCCAGCCAGCGGGCGTTCCGCCTGAGCTGTGCGCCGACGGGTTCGAACCACTCGATCAGGGCTGCGAGCCCATCCTCCCGCCCGAGCCCTGCCCGCCGGGGCTGATGGCCGTGCCGGGCGACAGCGCCTGCCGCGAGGTGGCGCCCTGCGGCACGGGACGGTGGGGCGACATTCCCATCGATGGCGCCACCGAGCACGTCGACGCAGCCTATGCTGGCGGCAGCAATGACGGCACCGCGGACCGACCGTGGACGACCATCGGTGAGGCCGTGACGGCTGCCGCGCCCGCAGCGCTGGTGGCGATTGCGGCGGGCAGCTACGCCGAGAACATCGACATCGTTGGAAAGCCGGTGACGCTCTGGGGCGTGTGCCCGGCCGAGGTGGAGGTGGTGGGCAGCGCCACGGCAACGGCCGCGGTGGTCATTCGAGCCGCAGCTGACGGCACTCAGATGCGCAGTCTCGCCATCCGCGGCAACACTATGGGGCTAGTCCTCTCAGGCTCGCAGGACGTGGTGCTCGACCGGCTGTGGGTGCACAGCAACGCCTCGACAGGAATCTCTGTCGAGGCGACGCTCGGCCCCACCGCGGTCACCATCGAAGGCGCGCTGCTCGAACAAAACTACGGGCTCGGTGTGTTCGTGGCAGGCTCGGACGTCACCATCGAGGGCACCGTCGTGCGCACCACCTTGCCTCGGGCTTCCGACCAGACCTTCGGCCGAGGCATCAACATTCAGGTCAACCCGAACACGGGAGTGCGCGCCACCGTCACGCTCCGCGCATCGCTGCTCGAGCAAAACCACGACCTCGGTATGTTCGTGTCAGGCTCAGACGCCACCATCGAGGGCACCGTCGTGCGCACTACCCTGCCTCGGGCTGCCGACCAGGCCTACGGCCGTGGCATCAGCATTCAGCACAACCCGGACGCGGCCCAGCGCGCCAGCGTCACCCTTCGCGCATCGCTGCTCGAGCAAAACCAAGATGCCGGTGTGTTCGTGTCGGGCTCGGACGCCTCCATCGAAGGAACGGTAGTGCGCGGCACCCTGCCCCTGATGTCCGACCAGACAGGAGGCCATGGCATCAACATTCAGGACGACCCGGACACGGGAGTGCGCGCCAGCGCAACCCTCCGCGCATCACTGCTCGATCAAAACCGAGAGGTTGGCGTGCACGTGACAGGCTCGGACGCGATCATCGAGGGCACCCTCGTGCGCAACACCCTGCCTCGAGCTGCCGACCAGGCCTTTGGACGGGGCATCCACATTCAGGACTCCCCGGGCACGGCGGGCCGCACCAGCCTCACGCTCCGTGCCTCACTGCTCGTGCAAAACTACGACATCGGTGTGCTCGTGCTCGGCGCGGACGCCTCCATCGAGGGCACCGTCGTGGGCACCACCCTGCCCCGAGCTTGCGACGGTCTGTTTGGCGATGGAATCGTCGGCTTTGCCTCCCCCGCCCCTGCGAGCATCATGATCTCGAACTGCCTCATCGAATCGAGCGCCCGCGTCGGCGTGGCGGTGTTTGGTGCCCATGCGGGCCTCGCGACCACCGCGCTCGAGTGCAACGTCATCGACCTGAACGAAGAGAGCTTCGGCGGCTCTGCCGGCACCTTCGACGACCAGGGCGGCAGCGGCTGCGGGTGCGGACCTGAGCAGGCCGCCTGCAAAACCGTCTCAGCTGGCCTCGAGCCTCCGGCGCCCCTCGAGCCGAGCCAGTAGCCGGCTGCCAGCTCAGGCGGTAACTGGTGGAGTGGGGTCAGAGAGTCGGGTCACCCCAACCTGCGCTCGACCTGCCGGCGCAGCTTCGTGAAGGCCAGGCCCAGCCGGGTGACCAGATCGTCCGCGCCGGCCGCAGCCGCCGGGTCCAGTTCGTGGCCATCGGGCCCGTACATGTCCGCCATCATGTCGATGACGCTGTCCATGAC
>JAUVCD010001115.1 GCA_030590865.1 Myxococcales bacterium
GGCATCATCATCCAGGGGTCCATCCTCGCGGTTGGACTGCGTGCCACGCGGAACCCTTCGGGGAAAGCCATCAAGAAGCTGTCTGGGGCTATCTGGTTGACCCTCGAGAGGATGCTCAATCCCGCTGCTGCCCGTTGAGTGACTAGGCCGCTGCCAGCGGCCTCTGGCTGAGGCTTGCCGCCCTGTTCTGCCCAGGTGTAGGATGCGCCGCGCTCGAAGGACCCCCCCTCGGTGGGGCAGCAGGCGCACCTGGCACCCTGAGAGAATCTCAGGTGATTTCTATGGGTTGTACTACGGCACTAGGCGCCGTCAGTGGGACGCTTGACCCCACGGGCAGCGAGCATCGAGAGCAGACCGGTTCGGTGCTCCTCGTAGACCTCGATTTCAGCCAGCACGCGCTCAGGTGTCACCACCCAGCCCACACTGAAGTCACACAGCTCGCGGTAGCGTTGCGCTCGAGCCAGCACCGCAGGCGCCTCGGGCGGCAGCTCGCCGACCCCAGCGAAACGCAGGCTCAGCACCTCGAGGACCGTACTGGGATCCCGAACGTTGTAGCCCTCCCGCACCAGCACCGCGCGAACCGCGTAGAACAGGCCGAAATACGCTCGGCTGAGCGCGTCGCGATGCAGGCGCTGGTGAACCAGCACCTCAGCGGCATCCCAACTCTGATGGGACGCCTCCAAGTCCTTTGCCGCCAACAACATTCGTTCTTCGTCATTGAGCGTCGGGCTGAGGCCCGAGTCCCTCGGCCCGTCCGACTCGGTCGTGATAATCGCCATGGGCTCCTTATTCGAAGAAACCAACAAGACTGTCAACCCCAAGGAGGATGAAGCGAGATGAAACCCGGCGAGAAGAAGTATCCCCACATCTTCAGCCCGTACCGCATCGGGAAGGTGGAGCTGAAGAACCGCATCAAGTATGGCTCCACGGAGACCAACTTCAACTATGGGGATGGCTTCGTCTCCGACAAGGAAGTGGCCTACATGGAGGCCCAGGCACGGGGCGGCGCCGGCATCGTAACCACTCAGGGCGCGTTCACCGACCCCCGCGGCGAGGGCAAAGGCTACGTCGGGATGATGGGCATTTGGAATGACGAGTTCATTCCCGGTCTCCAGCGCATTACCGACGCCATCCACGCCCATGATTCGGTCGCCATTCTCCAGCTGATGCATTGCGGTCGCGTGGGCGGTGTCGAGCTCGATTACACCGTTGGACCATCAATGGTGAAACAGAAGATCCGACGCTTTCGCGAGCCGAAAGAAATGAGCGTCGAAGAGATCGAGTCGTGCATCCAAGAGCACATCGACGGATCTCGCCGGTGCCAAGAAGCGGGCTATGACGGCGTCGAGGTCTCAGGAATCGTTGGATACCTGATCAGCAACTTCATCTCGTCCTATACCAACAAACGGACCGATGAATACGGCGGCGACATCGTCGGTCGCGCGACCTTCATGCGCAAGATCGTCGAAGGGATCCGCAAGCAGGTCGGTCCCGACTTCCCGATCATCATTCGGCTCTGCGGCGAGGAACTGCTCGACGACCGGGGTGGCAACAAGCCTGAAGAATCGCTCGAGGCCATCAAGATTGCCGAG
>JAUVCD010000996.1 GCA_030590865.1 Myxococcales bacterium
CCGGCTCAGCACTCACCTCCATTGGTACAACCACCAACGCACGCACCACGCGCTCGGCGGCATTTTCGTGCCCGCTGACCGTTACTACGGGCGTGAGCAAGAGGCACGCGCCCTGATGGCAGCAGGCGCCGGCAACATGCTTGACCTGCACACCATCAACCTCGGCGACCGCCCGCTGGACATCTTCCGCATCGTTCAGCGCGGTGCTAAGACCGAAATTTGGCTCATGGGTCAGAAACTCGTGAGGCTCGGCAAGTAGGCAAAAGGCCAGGGGTTAGGGTAGATGCTTGGGTGATGAAACCTTAAACAAAACCGGCCCCCCTGGTGGCCGAAGCCGACCCGAGTGTACCCAAGTTGACCGCCGAAATCACGCCCCTTCTCAAAGCCGCCCTCAGCATCCTCGCCATCGATGTCTTTCGTGACCTTGGCTTACCTGCGCCGACGGCGCGCGCCGTTATCAATGCTCTCAGTGTCGGCAAGAGCCGAACCTACGAGCTGGCCCGCACCATCGAAGGTGCGCTGCCAGAACTCCATCGACCTGTGGGACGTCCAGCAGCCTCCTCAGATGGCGCGCCACCCGACACGGCCCTGCTCATCACAACCATCGTCCGTGACTTCCTCATTGCCAACCCTGGCGTCGTCGTCAGCGGCGACCGAAACTCGTACGGCACTGCCTTTCGTCTCTTCGCGACGGGCTTGATGGCACCAGGCGGCCACGCCCACGGTGAACCTGTGGGCGACGTCGCCCAATGGGTCGGCGTCCCCGAGGACACGCTGCGAGATTGGCTAAGACAGCCTCGGTCACAACCCCAGCCGCCAGCGCCCACCACGAGTCCGCTCGGGACCAGTGTCGCTGCACAGGTCGTCGCCCTGTACAAGCCCTGGCAGGGTCCCCTGACAGCGTTTCGAGCCGCCTTGCTCCAACATCACCGCATCGACATGAGCATGCACCTGCTGCGTTCCCTGCTCGAACTGAGCGGCGATAGGCAACCAAAGAGGCGCGCCAAACGTGACCCCGAAGCCATCCGCGGTGCCCTCGAACGCTTCTTCCCTGGTGCTCAACTCATGGCGGACGGCAAACACCTTGTCGTCGAACTCAATGGCGTCTCATACCCGCTGAACTGGGAACTCGTCGTCGACGCCGACACGGGCGCCCACCTGGGCTTTGACGTCTCATCAACCGAAGACGGACAAGCGCTCATCGACGCCGTGGACATGGCGGTCGAGACGATCGGTGAAGCTCCGCTGGCCGTCCTCGCCGACAACAAACCCTCGAACCACAGCGACCAGGTCCAGCAGGCCATGGACGAGAACGACACCCTTCTGATGGCCAGCACGGCCTACCGGCCAGAAAACAAGTCGACTGTAGAGGGCGCTTTCGGACTCTTTTCTCAGACCATGCCCAACATCGCGCTGTCCTCCTGTGACTCTCGCGAGCTCGTCGAGCAGGTCATGTTCTGGGTGCTCTTTGCCTACTGTGCTGGACGGAATCAGGCACCTCAGACGAGGCGTAAAGGAAAATCAGCCACCCAACTCTTCGACGAGCGCGAAGTCACAGAGGAAGACGCTGACGCAGCAAAGAGACGGCTTCGTGAGATCAACGAGCGCATCCTCGCCCGCCGGGATGCAGAGCGACTGCGGCAAGACCCGGTCGTGCGCAGCATGATGGTCCGCGAATTCAACGACCTCGGGCTCTCCGACCCCGAAGGCCACTTCGTCGGGGCGCTCACCCGTGTCGGGCTGGGCCCAGCCCTGGAAGCTGTCGCAATATTCAGGGCCAAGCTCAACGCCAAGACCCTACCTGACGACGCTATCGCTGAACGCTACCTACTTGGCATCGCCTACAATGTCGCCGAGCGAGAACAGGACCTTTTCGTCTACTACGAGCTTCTGCGCCTGCGCACCGAGGCGCATGACCTGCTCCTCGAACCCCTGCTCGACGAGCTGAAGAGTCTCGCCGGACTGTCTACAATCGAACTCATCGATGCTGTTCTCAGGCAACTCAGCCTCACAGCAGCGCTCGTGGACCGTCGCTTCTGGATGGCTCGCCTCGTCGCAGCATTCAAGTCGCTCGACGCCGCTCTCCGTTTACGCCACGGACCCTGGCTCGCTCGTCAGGTCGCCGCGCTCTTCTCCTTGCCAAGAACCGACCGCGACTCGCTCATCGCTTCCCTCGCGGCCGCTACCGTCGCATGACTCACGCATCGTCAGGTGACAGGCCGTATCGGTGTGTAAGGTGGCAGACCACATCGGTGTTGTACATCACGCCGCGACCGTCCCGACTTCACCCGCATAACGCCTCTGGATGCCAGGTGTTTGGCAACTGCGGCTTGTCTCACACCTCACACGGCTCTCGGTACGAGAGTATCCGGGATTCTCTTGTGTGAGGTGTTTGACAACCGCAACTAGCCCATCTTCCGCGCCTCTCACTGGTCAGCATAATACTATGTGCCAGGGCTGTACCAAGCTACTTTCGTTGT
>JAUVCD010000622.1 GCA_030590865.1 Myxococcales bacterium
GCTCAGCCACCAGGCTACTGGACGAGCTTCTTTTCCAGATGCCTCACGCCCAGCTCGACGACAGCCCCATCCACTCTGGCTGCACGTGTAGCGAGGAAGCCGTGGTGGCCAGCCTGGCGACCTTGGGCCGTGAGGAAATCGCCCAGATGGTCCGAGAGCAAGAGGTCATCGAGCTGACCTGCGACTACTGCCGAACCACCTATGCGGTGCAACGTGCGCAGCTGCTCGGGTTGCTGGAGACGTCCTAGACTCGAGTTGAGCAGTTTCGCCGAGTGGGGTCGGCGCACTGCACGACCATTTTTGGCGGCGCTCGCTGCGCGCGGTATAGCGGGCGCCTATGAGATTCTTGGCCGTTCTGTCGGCAATCACTCTTGCCATCGGCTGCGGCGCCATCGGCTGTGGCGCCCAGCAACCCGATCGTCCCACGGGACTGCCCGCCGGGGCCTCGGCGCCGTCCAGCGATGCGGTGGTGGCCACGTCGACGAGCGCCAACCTGGTGACCGCCTCACCGAGCGCATCATCGGCAGCCGACCCGCCGGCCGTGGCCTCCGCCGCCCCCAAACCAGAGACGCCGAAAGCCAGCGCCCTACCTCCGCCGCTGCCCAAGGGAACGACGGTGCTGCACGTGGGCGACTCGATGGCTGACGCCCTCGGCAAATCGCTCAAGCGGGAGCTCGAGAAGCGGGGCATCAAGAACGTCCTGGAGGCCAAAGAGGCCACCTATATCCCCGAATGGGCGGGCTTCAAGATGGAGCTGTCCCTGCACATCGCCCGGCGCAAACCCGACTTGGTCATCGTGACGCTAGGAGGCAATGAGGTAAAGATGCCCGACCCGACGGTGCGGGTCGATGCCATCAAACGCCTGGTGGCGAAAATCGGCGACCGCCCGTGCCTGTGGGTCGCGGCCCCCCTGTGGCCGGGGCTGACGACCACCGGCATTCTCGATGTGATCCGCGACAACTGCGCTCCGTGCATTTATGTCGACACCAATGAGCTGATCCCCGATCTGAAGCGATTGAAGGACAAGGTGCACCCCACCATCCCCGAGCGTCGCCGCTGGGCGAAGTTCATGGTCCGCTGGCTGCTTCAGAATCGGAATCCGGCAGGCCAGCGCCCCTGGGATTTCAAGGCTCAGCAGCAAGCACCACCGGCTGACTCGGAAGGCTGGCTGGACACGCGCTGAGGAGTGCCTCATGAGCCCATCGCCGTGAGGCGAGGCGCTGAGGGTCACTTACTCCAGCCGCCACCACTGTAGCCGCCGCCGACGAAGCCGCCGCAGCCGTCGACTTCCATCATGACCCAGATGATGACGATGATGATGGTGACCACCGTACCGAGGATGTTCCGGCAGCCGCCCGCCTCCTCATCGTCACCGCCGAATCCCGCGCCGATGAGGCCAGCCCCGGCTGGCGGCGCCACGCCAAAGGCCTGGAGCTCATGAGGCGCCAGAGGGGTGACGAATGAGTAATTGACCTCCGTCGCCGTGCGCTCTCGGCTGAGCTTCCCGTCAGGCCCTTGGAACTCGGTGGCATCGACCGTCTCGCCGATCTCAATCTTCCAGTAGAACTCACCAACGACGTAGTCGACCTTGGCCTGCACCTGCTGCTTGAAGTTGTGGGGACGGCCGCCGAGCATGGCCATGTTGCCCAGGTCCGTCACGTCCCCGGCCTCGACCGACTCGGCGAAGCTCCACTTGCCGTCTTCTTCCATCAGCCAGCGGTACCCCACGTGGTCCCCGCCAAAGAGCAGGTACTCGCGCCAGCTGTAGACCACGCCTTCGACCATGCAGGACCGAATCACGAAGCCACAGACGGTATAGTGCTCACCTCGCACATCCCCCTCGGCACCGATGGGCACATAGGGTTGGATGGGTGGCCGGGGCGCCGGACCCAGAGCAGCCAGGTTCCCCTCCCGAACGTCGCTGGCGGTGCCGCAGTACTGGCAAATGATGCGCTCCGCTTGCTGGGACAAGAGCGGAAGGTCGCCGCCACAGTTGGGACACTCCACCACCGCCGCTTTTCCCTCCGGCGCCTCGAGGGGCAAGCCTGAGTCGAGCTGTAGCGATCGTGGATCGAACTGGCGGCCCAGGTAGAGCTCTGGCTGCTGGGTGCCGTCGCCGTAGTCGATGGTGCCAAAACCGCCGCCCTGGGCGCTGATGTCGGCGTAGCGGGTGACGACACCGGGGGTCGGCACGGTGGTCATGGCGCCCTCGCCGGACACCACCCGACGCTGACCGACCTCGGAAACGACCCAGGTGCCGTGGGGGCCCAGATCGACATCGCTGCCTGGGCCCAAGGCGCTGATGGCAGGCACACCACCAGGGGGCAGCTCCGCATCGTTGGTGGCGTACCAGCGGCCCTGGGCGTAAGCGACCCAGGTCGATCGCCCACTCATCGGGAAAGCAACGAGGATCTCTTGCCAGGGTGCCCCAGGGGCGCCGGCCCGATCCATCTGGATGCGGCCTTCGACCTCGAATTGCTCTTCGCCCCAGGTACCGGTCACGCCAACCTGCAAGGGCGTGGGGATCTCGAGCAGCTCCGCCATCCGGCCGATGGGATGGAGTCCCCGGTCGGTCCGGGCGATGGCAAACTTGCAGTACTCGCACACCACCGCGCGAGCCCCGGCAAACTTGAAGGTGATCGTCGCGCCACAGCTCGGACAGGCGGCCTGGCGGTCGAGAGGGCTGCTCACGGGTTGCATCTTAGATGGTCGCGTCACTGCCGTCAGCCTCCGACTCAGCAGCAGCGCTTGACCCGGTGCGCTTGCCCCCCCTACGACCTACTGGCGGATGATCCCACGTCGCTACCTGTCACCGGTGCTGTTCCTGTCGGTGGTCGTCATCGCCACCTCGGGGCTGGTCTACGAGCTGCTCGCCGGCACCGTTGCTAGCTACGTGCTCGGCGACTCGGTAACCCAGTTCAGCCTGATCATCGGTGTCTACCTCTTCGCCATGGGCGTGGGCTCCTACCTGTCGCGGTTCATCGAGCGCAGGCTGCTACTGCGGTTCATCGAGGTCGAGCTGGCCGTCGCCTTGGTCGGCGGCACCTCGGCTCCCATCCTCTTCGCCGTTTACACCGCCTCGGGCGCCTTCCAGGTAGCGCTTTACTCAATCGTGGGCCTCGTGGGGACGCTGGTCGGACTCGAGATCCCGCTGCTCATCCGGTTGCTCAAGTTCCAGCTCGATCTCAAGGACTTGGTGGCCCGGGTCTTGTCCCTCGATTACGTGGGCGCCCTCTTGGCGAGCCTCTTGTTCCCCTTGGTGCTCTTGCCACGCCTCGGGCTGCACCGCACCAGCCTGCTCTTTGGTCTGTTGAACGCGCTGGTGGCGTTGCTGGCGACCTTCCTCATGCCCACGGAGCACAAGGTCCGGTGGCGCCTACGCGCTCAGTGCGTCGTGATCGCTCTGGCGCTGGGCCTGGGACTGGTCTTCATCGAGAAGGGCGTGCAACACGCCGAGTCGGTCTACTTCGGGGCACCCATCATCTACCACGAGCAGTCGCCCTACCAACGGATCGTCATCACTCAGTCTCCGCGCACCACCCGCCTGTTTCTCAATGGCAAGCTGCAGTTCAGCTCGGACGACGAGCACCGCTACCATGAGGTGATGGTGCACCCGGCCGTGGCAGCCCTGGGCCGCGACCCGCGCCAGGTCTTGGTGCTCGGCGGGGGCGACGGCTTGGCGGTGCGTGAGCTCTTTCGCTACGAGTCAGTCGAGCGGGTCGTAGTCGTCGATCTCGACGGGGCGATGACCAAGCTGTTCCGCACTGTGCCCGTGGCCGTCTCGCTGAACGGGAACTCACTCAACGACCCGCGAGTCACCATCATCAACGAAGACGCCTACGGCTACCTGGAACGGGCAGAGCAGGCCTTCGACCTCATCCTGGCCGACTTTCCCGATCCATCGAACTACGCCCTCGGCAAGCTCTACACGCTCAGCTTCTATCAGCGGCTGAGAGAGCGCCTCGGGATGCGTGGTGTGGCCGTGGTTCAGGCCACGTCACCCTACTATGCCCGCCGGTCGTTCTGGTCGATCGCCACCACCGTGGAGGCTGCTGGGTTCCACGTCATTCCCATGCACATCTACGTGCCGAGCTTCGGCGAGTGGGGGTTTGTCATGTGTGGCGGTGAGGGCCTCGATCAACCAACGACCCTCCGAACCGCTGCGGCTCAGTTGAAGTATCTGACCCCCGAAGCCCTGCCTGATCTGTTTCGCTTTCCCCGGGACATGACCCGGCTGCCAGCCCCGATCAACCGGCTGAACGACCAGCCGCTGGTGCCGCTATACACGGCCGAATGGGCCGACTGGACGCCATGATCACCCGCCGCCAGCTGATGCAAACCATCGGCGCGGGCTGGTTTGCCGATCAGGTGCTGCCTGACCGGCCGCACATCAGTGGCCGCATCGTCGGCACCAGCTGCACCGTCGGTCACCAATTGGGCCATTTGACGAGCCCTGCTTCGTCGCCTCCTGAGCGCGCCGAGGTGGTGATCGTCGGCAGCGGCGTCAGCGGCATGAGCGCAGCCTGGCGCCTCAATCATGCGGGTATCGAGCCGCTGATGCTCGAGCTCGAGCCGATGGCTGGCGGCACTAGCGCGTGGGGCACTGACGGCGTGGTCAGCTACCCCTGGGGCGCCCACTACCTACCGGTCCCGGAGCGGGGTGCTCGGGTCACCCGACGGCTGCTGTCCGAGCTGGGCGTCATCACCGGAACCGACGCAGCCGGGCGTCCGCAATTCGACGAAGAGGTGCTCTGCCACGCACCGGAGCAGCGGCTGTACTTTCGCGGCGCCTGGCACGAGGGCCTGGTCCCCTACGCTGCCTTGTCCAGCCACGAGCGCGCCGAGATGGAGCGCTTCCAGGCGCTCCAACACGACCTGATGGGCGCCCGGGGTAGGGACGGCCGGGATCGGTTCGCCATTCCCTGTGAGCAGAGCACGCGGGACCAAGAGATCATCGAGCTGGACCGCATCAGCATGGCCGAGTGGCTGAGACGGGAGCGCTTCACCAGTCCGTTCCTGTGGTGGTACGTCGGCTATGGCACTCGTGACGACTTCGGCGCCGAGCTCGACGATGTCTCCGCTTGGGCGGCCCTCCACTACTTTGGCGCACGGAAGCTTCACACCGAGCAGCTGAACGGCAGTCGCTACCTCGTGTGGCCCGAGGGGCTCGGATGGCCTCTAGGCCGGATGCTCGCAACGTTGCATGGCAAGCTCGTCAGCGGCGCCCTGGTCACCGCCGTGGCGCCCTTGGCCAAAGGTGGCGTGGAGGTAACCTACCTGGACGTGCACCAGAAACGCTTGGCCCGCGTTCACGCTCGGGCTGCCATCGTGGCCGCTCCAGCCTTCATCACCCGCCGCCTGCTCGCCGGTTCGTTGAGGTCAGCGGCCCCGGCGCTCCCGCGCCGCACCTCCTCCCCCTGGACAGTGGCGAACTTGCACGTGACCCGCCCGGCGGATGCCAACCGAGTCTGGGACACCATGATCTACGATAGCCTCGGGCTCGGAACGGTCGACGCGAGCCACCAGCTGACGACCCTCGGGGACCGCACGGTGCTCAGCTACTACCGCTCTTACGGGTCGCCTCAGGTTGCCGCCGCCCGCGCCCACCTGCGACGCGCCTCGTGGACCACGCTGGCCAGTGAGGTGCTCAACGACCTGCAGCAGGCTCAACCGGAGCTCGGCGAGCAGTGTAGCCGG
>JAUVCD010000278.1 GCA_030590865.1 Myxococcales bacterium
CCCGGACGGACAGCGGAGTCGACCGCGGCGGGGCGCGTCGCCAGCCGGTCTCCTTGTTCACTGGCCGCAGGGATGTTTGGCGTGGCGCCGGAGAGGTGGCGGAGGGCTCGGTGGGTGGTTATGGCTAGAGGGCGGGGCTGGTCACAACGGTCCCGAATTTGAGGGCACCCATCTCGAAGACCACAGGCTAGGCGATGATCACGATTACTGACAAAGCAGCGGAGAAGGTCCGCGAGATTGCGGCTGAGGACAAGCTCGAGGGGCAAGCGCTCCGGCTGCGAATCCTGGGTGGCGGGTGTGCCGGCTTCAACTACGACCTCTACTTCGAGGATAAGCCGATCGACACGGACGAGACCTTCGAAGACAAGGGCGTCACGATGGTCGTCGATCAACTCAGCGTTCTGTACCTCGACGGCACCGAGATCGACTTCGTTGAAGGGCTCTACGGAGAAGGCTTCAAGTTCAACAACCCCAACGTGACCAGCACCTGCGGTTGCGGACAGTCCTTCGGCGTCTAGAGCCCCTGGGGCGGGACGACTTCGCCGAGGCCGCTGACCGGTAGCAGGGCCGCTAGTCACAGCTCCAGCACACGTAGGTGCCGGTCTCGTCGTGGAAGACGCTGCCGGTCTGGTAGCAGGCCAAGGAGGTCGCCGGCGGGCTGCTGCCCCGGCATGAGAAGATGGTGGCTGAGCCGGTGGTCTGGGCGCATAGACCGCAGTCCTGGGCGCCGCACAGGGCGCAGGCTGGCTCAGACTGACCCCCAGCGCCGGTGGCGCTGCCAGCTGCCCCATCGCCGCCGGCCCCAGCCCCGTCCCCGACCGTTACGCCACCCCCGCAGGCGGCAGTCAGGAGCAGGATGGCCAGGGCGAGTCTGGTCTGCATGGCTTGTGGGTAAGCAAGAAGGATACCGCCGGGAGTCGCTGACCTCGCGGAGAGAAGGCCGACCGCCGTTAGCGGAATAACGGCGGTCCAGCGGTTGCTGGATGCTCTTTCGTGGCTTTATTGACGCCCCGACTCAGCGCCAGACAGCACGAAGCCCTGCGCACGCTGGCGCGGGGCTCCGCGGTCCGATCGGTTGTAAGCCGAGTTCTGTTCCACTGCCCGGTCGCCCTGGCAATGGTGACAATCATTCCTCTAGGGGCCGTGTTGCCACGGCCCTCGAGCGGTCTACCCGGAGGCGTTGAGCGGGCCGCTCTTTCACCGTCTGTCCCAAGTGGGACAGGCGACCTTGCCTCCCTATGTGGCCTTGCTTCAGATGGGGTTTGCCTTGCCGTCCCCGTCACCGAGGACGCGGTGGGCTCTTACTCCACCATTTCACCCTTACCCCCTGGCTCCGGGACGAGCGAGCTCGCTCCGAAGCGATGAGGCGGTGTCTTTTCTGTTGCACTTTCCTCGGGGTCGCCCCCACCGGGAATTACCCGGCATCCTGCCCTGTGAAGCTCGGACTTTCCTCTCCCAGCCTGCGTCACCCCAGAGGAATGTTGCGAGCTGGCAGCGATTGCCTGCCCTGGTCGGACCAGCAGAACATAGCGACGATGGCGGTGGCTCGCCAGGGCGCAGTCGCGGCTGGCAGATCGGCAGCGCGCCACAGGTCGGTCGCGGCTCTCCGGTTGCCAGCGGCGGGCGGGTGGCTATGCTGCCATCGACCATGATGACCGAACCGGTGAGCCCGCCCACGGCGGAGGCCTCATTTGCCCAGCTGCTCGAGACGGTAAGCACTCAGTTCTCCCAGGATGACCTAGGGGTGCTGCGCGCTGGCTTCGACGCCCTGAGTGCCCGGCGCGACGAGAGCAGCCCGCCCATCGACTTGGGTCATTGGATCGCAACGGCGCGAGTCCTGGCGGACATGCGAATCGACCCAGCGGCGGTCACCGCCGCGCTGGTGGCACCGCTGGCGGTCGAGCTGGACCAGTCGCCCGCTGAGCTCACCGAAGCACTTGGAGCCGAGGTGGGCTCGTTGCTCGAAGGGGTCAAGCGCCTGGCAGCCTTCCGCTGGGACCGCATCGAGGAAGCGGCGGCCGAGTCGCTCCGGCGGATGTTCGTCGCCATGGCCCAAGACATCCGGGTGGTGCTGATCGTGCTTGCCATGCGGGTTCAGCAGTTGCGAGTCGCCGATCGAGGCGGCGGAGAGCCGGAGGAGAACCAGCGTCTCGCCGCTGAAACCCTCGAAGTTTTTGCGCCGCTGGCCAACCGCCTCGGGATCTGGCAGCTCAAATGGGAGCTGGAGGATCGATCGTTCAATCAGCTCGAGCCCGAGACCTTTGCCGAGCTCACCCGCCTGCTCGCCGATGGGCGAGAGCAGCGGGAGACCTTCATCAAGGAGGTCATCGACGCCATCGAACGCGAGCTGAGCGAGGCGGGGATCGAGGCGTCGGTGACGGGCCGGCCGAAGCATATTTACAGCATCTACAAGAAGATGCAGCGCAAGCAGGTGAGCTTCGACCAGATTTACGACGTCAGCGCAGTGCGCGTCATCACCGAGCGGGTGCCTGACTGTTACGCCGCCCTGGGGATGGTCCACAGCCTCTGGGCCCCGCTGCCGAAGGAGTTCGACGACTACATCGCTCGGCCCAAAGAGAACCGCTATCAGTCCCTCCACACGGCGGTGGTCGGGCTCCGCGGCCGGCCCGTCGAGGTGCAGATTCGCACCCAGGAAATGCACCAATACGCTGAATACGGCGTGGCGGCTCACTGGGCCTACAAGGAGAGTCGGAAAGCCTCAGGCACCGCGGACGAGAAGTTCATGGTGCTACGTCAGCTGATGGACTGGGAGCGGGACGTGGCGGACCCACACCAGTTCGTCGAGTCGCTCAAGACCGACATCTTCAAGGACCAGGTCTACGTCTTCACGCCTAATGGTGACATCGTGGATCTGCCGGTCGGCGCCACGCCCATCGACTTTGCCTACCGCATCCACACCATGGTCGGTCACCGCTGCCGCGGGGCGCGGGTCAACGATCAAATTCAGCCACTCGACTACCAGCTGAAGACCGGCGATCGGGTGGCTATCCTCACCCACAAGAGTCCCCGGCCCAGCCGCGACTGGATGAACTCCGCCTTCGGCTACCTGCGCACCGCCAGTGCCCGGACCAAGGTTCGCCAGTGGTATCGAGAACAAGGGCGTGACAAGGCCATCACCGAGGGGCGCGAGCTCTGCGACAAAGAGATCGGCCGGCTGGAGCTGAAGCACGCCACGATCGAGGAAATCGCGGAGCTGATTAAATATCCCTCCGTCGAGGACATGTACAAGGCGGTGGGCTATGGCGATCGCAGCTCCCAGTCCGTGGCCTCGGCGGCCCTTCAGGTAGAGCGCAGCAAGGCGCCACCCGAGGAGGCGGAGATCCCACCGAGTGTGGCGCCCTCCACCCGCAAGCGCAGCGCTTCGGGCCTGGCCCTCGATGGCGTAGACGACATCCTCGGCAAGCGCGCCCGTTGCTGCAACCCTGTGCCAGGGGACCATGTGGTCGGCTTCGTGACCCGCGGCCGGGGCATCATGATCCATCGCCGCGACTGCTGTAACGTGACTGCGACTCGAGAGCCCGAGCGGTTGGTGGCCATCGATTGGGGCCCTGGTGAGGGAGAGAGACACACCGTCGACGTGGAGATCCGGGCCCATGACCGTCCTGGCTTGATGCGTGACCTGTCGGAGGTGGTGTCCAATACGGGCGTCAACATCCGTTCGGCTCGCGCCGAGGCCAACAAGGCCGGCGAGGCCTGGCTTCGGCTGGCCCTCGAGCTGACGAGCGCCGAGCAGGTGGTGAAGGTGCTGCAGCGAATCGACCGTTTTCCCGGCGTGCTCGAGGTGCGGCGGGTGGGGCGTTAGAGCTTCGCTGAGCTTGGCCCTCGACGTCAGGCGACCCGCTCGAGACCAGCGCGCAGGCTGGGATGCGCGCTGGGGGTCACAGCCTGGCGAGCGCCGCTACTCGCAGGTGAGCTCGATGCACTGGAGCTCGCCGTCACAGTGTTGGGCGACCAAGCACTCTTCGCAGGCAAAGTCGGGCGAGCAGTAGGGCGCTCCGGGATCGGCGCTGCAGTGGCCGTCTGCCAGCAGTCCTGTCGTGCGGGTCATCGTGTCGTTCTCCGAAGTGAGTTAATGGGTGGATCGGTAGCGCTGAAGGGCAGCTCCTGCAGTTAGTAGGTCCCTAGGTCGCGAAAGAACCACCAGCCTCCGCCCGTTTACGGGCTGGTAGTTCTGGAGCAAATTGCGGACCCAGGGCCTAGGGGCAATCGCCGCCTTCGACACAGATCTGCACGTTGGCGTCCCCCGGGTAACCGCAGCAGCTGTCCAACTCGCCATTGCAGCTGTTGCAGTCGTCTGTCGGAGCGTAGCTTTGGCAGTCGCCACCGATGCAGATGGTGTCACCATCGCAACGGTTGCCACACTCGCCGCAGTGCAGCGGGCTCGAGTCGATGTCGACGCAGGCATCGTTGCATTCCTGAAGCTCACCGCTGCAGCCGTCCACGCAGTCGCCGCCTTCGCACTGAGGGGTGGGGTCATCACAGGCGTTCTCAGGTGACCCACAGTTCTCTGGGTCTGAGTCTAGGTCGACACAGTTTCCCGCGACCTCGGTGAGGCCTGGGCGGCAAGCGCAGCTGCCAGAGTCGCAGTACTCCTCGGCGTCGCATCCTTGGTTGCAGCTGCCGCAGTGGTCTGGATCAGCGGCGGTGTCGACACAGTCTGCCCCGCAGGCGGTGAGCCCGGTGGGGCACTCCGGGTGGTCGACACAATGGTGATCGTCGCAATAGGGCTGGGCCGACGGGCAGTGGGTATCCAGGAGGCACTCGCGGCAGCGGCCCTCCTCGAGGTCGCAAATGGGGCGCGCGGCGCCGCAGTCGGCGTCGGCCTCGCACTCGACGCACTGGCTGGTGACGTTGGAGCAGAACGGTTGGTCGCCGTCGCAATCGGCGGCGGTGAGGCAGCCGACGCAGGCCCCGGTGTCGGGGTCACAGATCGGCTCGTCACCCTCACAATCCGCTGCCGTCTCGCATGAGTCTTGGCATTGGTGATCTTGGGGAAAGCACGACTGTCCGGTGGGACAGTCGGCGTTGCTGCCACACTCTTCACACTCGCCGGCAATGCAGACGGGTTGGGCCGTGCCGCAATCGCTGTCGTCGGTGCACTCCACGCAGCCGAGGTTGTCATCGCAGCCCTGTTCGCAGCTCTGTCCATCGACGACACAATCGCCGCTGGCGCCCCCCACGCCGGCACTGAACACGTCGCCCGAATCGCCGCAGGCCAGGGGGAGGGTGAGGGCGCTGCCTAGTGCTGCCAGGCAGAAAGCGGTCTTGTAAGAAAGCCAGGTCGTCATGGTTGCTGTTCTCCTTCTCTGCGGATCCAGTAACCGAAGCTCGCTGGCAGCAGGCAACAACCTGGCCGGAGCGCTCGATGGCTAGCCTCGGGCGCCGCCGGCTGCGCTGCTGGCTCGTCCGAGCCGCTTCAGCGCCCGGGAGCGCTCGAGCCGCGCCTCAGGCAGGAGCGTGGACCGTGGATACCGTCGGATGAGCTCGTCAAGGTGGCTTACCACCGCCGGATCATCCCCTCGCCGTCGTGCGGCCAGCGCTTTGGAATAGAGGCGGTTCTCTTGGGCGAGCGTGCTGGCCGCTGGGTCTGGGCGGTCCGTTTTTGCCGAGCCCACGGCTCGTCCAGCAACCTGGGTGCTCGAGGCGGGGGGGGCCGCGCTTGCCCCGCCCATTGCCGAGCTATCAGCTTCGCTGCCCTCACGTCCCTCGGCTCCAGCCCTACGGCCCAGGTGCTGCGCCTCAGATGACCAGTGCGCCCCCGGGCCCAGGAGCGTGTCCTGCCCACCCGCATGCACGACCACCAGCCCTTCGGTCACGCTCACGTGAGTTGCTAGCCCGTGGTCGTTTTGCGAAGGGCGCACCTCGACCGAGAACGTCGTCCCTCGCACGACCACCCGAGCATGGGGCGTTCCCACCGCCAAGGACTGGTCGGGGCCGAGCTTCGGCACCGCTAGATCGACGCGGCCGCTTTGCAGCTCGAGGCGCTCATAGCGACGGATAACCGCCCTCGGGTCCGGCGACAGCTGTAGCCGCGTGTCCGGGGCTACCGCGACGATAGCGCCGCTTTCCAAGCTAATGCGCGCCTGACCTGCCGGGCCGGTTCGCACCTCGTCCGACAAGGTGAGCGGCAGGGGCACTGAGGCCACCGTGCTACGGCGTTGCCCTCCTCGCGACACCTCAACCACCCCAGCCAAAGCGGTCACGTGGGGCAGCATCGCCACCGGCTGGGCGGCCGTCGGCGACGGTTGCCGGCTCAGGACGAGCCAACCGCCGAACACCACCGCGACCATCGCGGCAACGGCCAGCAGCGTTATCGGGCGACTCCAGCGCGCTCGCTGGGTGCGACGGGCCGATTCGCTTTGCAAGAGCTCGTCTAGCCGGCCGACGACCTTGGCGCGCCGTCCGTCGGTCCGCTCGGGATCTTCAACCAGCGCCGGAGCGGTCCCGAGTTGGCGGAGCAGCTGCTTGGTCTGTCGCGCCCGTTTCACGGCGCCTCCTTTCGGCCGCCATCCCGCGGCTCATCGAGCTCGAGCCGTCGGTGCAGCTCTCGCCGTCCCCGGACCAGACGGGACTGGGCGGCGGAGACCGACACTCCGGTCATGGTGGCCACCTCTCCGAGGTCATGGCCGAGAGCATCGTGAAGCAC
The DNA here is from genome assembly GCA_030590865.1 of Myxococcales bacterium. Taxonomy (GTDB): domain Bacteria; phylum Myxococcota_A; class Polyangia; order Polyangiales; family Polyangiaceae; genus JAPYTK01. Next base: position 6,668 of record JAUVCD010000278.1, read on the forward strand.
TACGGCGGTGGCTTTTCGTTCATCCATGGCGGCCAGCTGGGTCCGTACCCGCTGCAGGTCGTGCCGCGCCGCCAAGTGCTGTTCCGCCGTGGCCGTCCCCGCTGCTAGGTCGGGCACATCATGGGCGTCCCGGCGCCGATCCACTACCTTGCGCTGCCGCTGGCGGGAGCGGATGGCGTTGAGGCCGACGTTGGTGGCGATGCGGGCCGCCCAGGATGCCAAGCTGCAGCGGCCGGCGAAGCGCCGCCGCGTCAGTGACAGGAGGATTTGCTCAAAGGTGGACTGCACCAGGTCGTCGTGGTCGTCCTCGCGGCGACCCACAATGCGGCACAAGGTGCCATCCACCACGCCGATCAGCCGATCATAGAGCAGCTCGCTGGTTTGCCGATCGCCTTGGGCCACGGCCTTGCAAAGCTCTTCGTCTGAGAGGCCCTCAGGCGCCTCGGATTGCCGGCCGCCCCTGACGAGGCGCAGGGTCGCTCCCCTACCGGACCGCTTCGCGTTGGTCGCCACAATGAGTTAGTACCCGCTGGCCGCTCTGAGCAGGCAGCTGGCTAGGGCACCCTCAGCCGGGCACCGAGCCCGAGCGCCAGGGCAGCCCAGGGCACGGAGGCCGCGTCTTGGCCGTGCACTCGGATCACCGTGTCATCGTTTATTGTCCAGGCGGTGACGCCTGCCACCGCAGCCACCACACCATCGTAGGGCCAGGATCCATCGAGCCCGAGCCTGGGGCCGACCGCCCAGCGAGAGCCGCTGTCCTCCAAGCCGGTGACGTGATCGTGGGCCCAGACGCCCATCCGCTCGGCGAACACTTCGGCACGGAGGCGCAGCCCGAGCCTGGCGGCTGGTAGGTTCAGGTAGGCTCCCGCCCCCAACCCCATCGCTAGCCAGCTGGCATTCAGAGCCCGATCGTCCTCGGGGCTCGCCGCGTAGCTGACCGCTCCGGTGATCAACAGGGGAGCCGCCTCGAACGCCAGATCGGCCCGCAACCAGCCACCGAATCGCCAGCTGCCATCGGCCAGGCCAGGCGCTGCAAATGCTCCCACCGCTGCCCAGAACGGGTGGTGGTCAGGCGCTGGCTCGCTAGCCGCTGGGTCGCGGTCTAGGTCTTGCCCCAGAGGTGGAGGGGGTGCAGGCCTGGGTGGGGGCGGGGGGGGAGGCTGGCTGGCTGCAACCTCCGCCTCCTGCTCGTCGACCAGCGCGCCGACCGCAAAGCCCACGGCGCGCCACCGCTCCAGCAGGGCGTCGGCATCTTGAAAAGTGAGCGTTCGGACCACCTGGCGTCCGGCGCCACTCTCGCCCATGGTCACGCTCAGATCAGCGGCGCGCTGCTCAGGCTGTTGCCAGGTCACATAGACCACGGCCCGTGGGCGCTGGGGGCGTTCGGGGTGGCTGGGCAGCAGGCAGCTGCCACTCGGCACCGCGTCCGAGCAAGCGGCGATCAGCGTTGTGCTCAGCTCGGGCGGGGTCGGCGGCGGGCCGATGTCTACCACGACAGGAGGAAAGGGCATGGTCGGTCTGGCCTTGGGGTGCTTCTCATCTCACGGTTGATGACATTCCCGGTCCGAGTCACACAGCGCGCCAGGCTCGCAATGGGCATCGACGAGACATTCCCGGCACCTGGCGTCCTCCAGATCGCAGGTAGGTCGATCAGGGGGACAGTGCGAGTCGCTGGCACACTCGCCACATTGTGCTTGGGTGGGTTCGCACACCGGCTCCTCGCCGGTGCAGTCAGCATCGCTACGACACTCGATGCAGGCCTGGCTGGTCGGGTCGCAGAAGGCCTCGTCACCGTCGCAGTCCCCCGCCTCACCACAGCTCTCCTCGCATTCGTGACCGGCGGGGTAGCAAGCCCATCCGGCGGCGCAGTCGGCAGTGGTCCGACATTCGTGACACTCGCCCAGCACGCAGAAGGCCTGATCGGCCGGGCAGTTGTCATCCGCCACGCACTCCACGCAACCGAGGCCCTCACTGCAGCCGAAGGGGCAGGTTTCGCCCGCCGCGCTGCACTGGGGGTCGTTGGTGGCTCCGCCAGGCGTGAACAGCTCGATGGTCGAGTCGCTCAGACCGCAGCTGGCCGCCAAGGCCGCCAGCGCGATGGCGGCCAGCATGCCACCGACCCATCGGGCATTGCGCCACGTGGGCGTCGAGGCGAGACGGCTGGGGCGCATCATTGAATAAGTAACCTCAGTGCTTGTTCGGCAGGCATTCCCACGGGCCGCTTTGGGCCAAGGGGAGGGCAAGGCTACGATAAGCACTCCCGGGAGCTTGCGCGAGGGCTGGCGTTGCAGGGGCCCACTAGCGGGAAGGGTGGGGGCGGCCGACCCGTTGCGGCGGCCGCCAGGGCGCGGTTAGTCGAAGCGAACCAGCGCGAGCCGTTCGGCGCGGAGCAAGGGAGCCGTGAGGTGCAGTGGGATCTCGCTACGTGACTGTAGTGCGGCGGCACGGGCGGGGCTGACGAAGATGATGGTCTTGGGCGGGTGGAGCGCCTCGCCTGCGGCTTCGGCGGCGTGCCCTTCAGCGAGCAACTCGGTCAGCTCGGCCTCTGAAATCTCGTAGGCTTGCGCGGCATCGGCCAGCACCCGACAGAGCTTGGGCCACACGCCTTTGGCGCAGTTTCGTTGCCTGTACTCCCATGTTCGGGTGGCGAGGCGCCCTTTGAGCTTGCGGAGCCGCGCGTGCAATTGGGCACAGCGGTCGCCTGGTTCGGTCACGGCCCTGCTCCGGGGGCACCGAGCTGACGTAACAGCCGCGCGATGCGGGCTCGATGTTGGGTCGGGTCGGGCATGTCCTTCATCGGTTCGAGGAGCGAAAGCACGGTCAGATTGGTGACCATCGCGTGTTGCAGATCGGTGGCCAGCTCGCTGTAGGCTTCCTCGAATTGAGCGAGGTCGGTGTCGGTGGCGACGAGCAGCAGCCCCAGGACCACGAGCAGATCTCGATCTCCTTTCACGCCGCTCCGCTCGGTGATTAGCTTTTCCAGCAGCAGATCGGCGGTTCGTGGCAAGGGGATTCGCACGCCTTCGACCTCGACCGTTCGCCCGGGGCGCATTCTGGACAGCGCGCCAAAGACGAGCAACGGCAGCTCGGCGTCTTCCAGTACGTAGCACTCGGTCAGGTCGGTCAGCGCCGGATCGAGGCCGAGGAAGTTGACCTCTATGAGGTCCTCCCGCTCAGGCACTAGCACGCTTGGCTCGTCTGGTGACTGGTGGAAACCGTCGAGCCGGTGCAGGCACTCTTTGACGCCGCCGTGACAGGACAAGGGGATGCCGACGTCCACGTCCTCCGAGACCACCAAGGTCGAGGCGGCGGCCGACTCGAGCAGGTTCGGCACCTCGGAGCCCACGACCAGCACCCCCGGCTGTTCGATCACCGGCTGAATCGCCCGCAGCGTGTTGAGGAGCTTCGCCCGGAAGTCCACGGCGCACACTATAGCCTGGCCGGCGGTGCGCGCCAGGTGAGTCGGCAAGGGATTGGACCCGCTTGGCCCTGTCAATCGAGGGAGTCGAAGTGCTTGAAGGGCTCGCCGAGATAGGAGTGGATGATGCGGCTCAGCACCGAGGCGTGCATGCCATCGATGAAGCGATGGTCGAAGGTGGCGCAGATGGTCATGACCTTGCCCACGGCGAGCTCCCCGTCCTCGACGACCGGGGCGTCTTTCACGGCACCCAGAGCCAGCAAGATCGGCACACCGCTAAAGGGCACCAGCGGGACGAAGGCCTGGTCGAGACCGATGGAGCCGATGTTGGTGATCATGATCGAACCGAAGGGGTCCTTGGGAACTCCGGCAAAGCCCAGGTCGAGGTTGAGATCGTTGGAGAAGAAGGACAGGGTCTTCAGAAAGCCGTTCAGGAGCATGTTGGGCACCACCTGGAAGCTCTTGCGAGTTTTCTCCAGGGCTGGGTCCCTTCGGTTGCGGACGAGCTCGACCTTGCGCTCGAACTCGTCGACGATCTCGCTCAGGGTCATCGTCTCGACGTCGTAGATCGTGGCCCCTGACAGATCGACCTTGTCGCTGCCCTCATCGGTCATGGCGACCTGGAAGAACACGCCGATCACCTTGCGTAGGTAGACTCGGTTGAATCGCAGTACCGCGTTGGCCTCAGGCACTTCCTTCAGGGCCATGGCGGCGGCCTTCGCCATCATGTGGCTGACCGTCAACCGCTTGCCTGTCTTTTCGCGGAAGGCATCAATGTAGGCGAGTGCGTTTTCCATCCGGACGGCGAGGCTTCCGTAGACCGACGGGTCGTAGGTCTTCTCCCAGGTTCCGATGGCGATGCGCCGGAAGTTGGGCAGTTCGATTTGTTCCTCGAGGTCGAGGTTGGGCATGGGGATCTCCGTCTAGCTGTCGTCTTTGGCTGCGCTGTGGAAAGCGTCGTCGTGGTCCGTATCCGCGATTACGTTGCCGCTGCCATAAACGTCGTCGAAGGCGGCCAGCATGGCGTCGAAAGGGAGGTCGGCGTAGTGGCCCCGGTCGCGAATGTACTCCATGTGGCGGGATCCGTCGGCGGTGAGCTCATGGAACATCGCGTCAGTGCGGCCGTCGAAGATCAAAGGCTGCACGCCGAAATGGTCGCACAAGGCGGTGTCGAAGGCTGGCGTGGCCTTCACCCAGCATCCGTCCAGGTACATCACCGAGTAGCCGTGGAAGACGAAGACGTCGGTACCCATGAGGGCGCGCAGCCGCTCGCTTGTCAGATGGTTGCGTACGTCGGCGAAGCCAACCAGGGCCGGAATACCGACGGCACGGGCCACGGCGGTCAGCAAGATCGCTTTGGGCACGCAGAACGCAGAGCTGCTGTGCACCACCGTGCTGGCGCGATAGGCCTCCGGATCGAGAGAAAATGTGTAGGGGTCGTAGCGCAG
>JAUVCD010000793.1 GCA_030590865.1 Myxococcales bacterium
GTCTCGTCGAAGATCTTGTCACAGCCCGTGGCCCGCAGCGCGTCGTGTTGCAGGTCGAGCTTCTGGTCCTCGGTCGAGATCCTGGCGTAGCCGATCAGCATGGCCGCCTCCTTCCTGTCGCGTGTCGCGAAAAGGCCAGGATAGGCGGCTTGCGCGACAGCGGCTATCGCGACAGGGTTTTACGACGGCCTGGGGCCATGGGAGGCAGCGATCTTGGCCAGCCTCGGCGGCGTTGCAGAAACGCTCGTTTCTGCGACAGGCCTCCGCGGTCACCGTGGCGGGTCTGCGCCCGAGGTGAGGCGCGCCAGCGCCTCGGTGAAATTCCACGGCATCCACTCGTCGGGACTCTTCGCCACCACGTCGGCATGTCGCTGAAGGGCGACCAGGTAGTCGAAGGTTTTTGTCCCGTTCAACTCCGCGGTATGGATCACGCTCATGAAGATATCGCCGACTCGAGCGCCCCTCTCTGTCTTGTAGAAGTAGGCATTCTTGCGGTGCAGAATCGCCTTCTTCAGTACTCTTTCGCAGAGATTGTTGTCCAAGGGCGCGCCGACGACCCGCAGAAACAACGTCAGCTTTTGCCAGTGATTTAGCATGTACCCGATCGCCTCGCCGAGGCCGGAGTTGGGCTCCACCTTCCGCTCCTCGAGCTGCGCCTCCATCCACGCCTTGAGCCTTTTCATCACCGGACGGCTGTTGTCCTTGTGGAAGCGCAGGCGCGCCGTGGGTGACATCTCTTGCTTGCGGGCGATGGCGTCGTTCTCGTAGACCTCGCGCAGCTCTTCAAGTACGTGACGGACCTCGTCCGGGAAATTCTCGGCCACGTCCACGAAACGGCGGCGAGCGTGCGCGATGCAGTTTGCCACGATCGTCTTGAATTCGCCCGACGTGTTGCGCGACAGCGCATCGCTCATCTGGATCGGAGCGGAGAGCTTCTCCGCCCGCTGCGCCAGCACGTCTTCCAGGTTTTCGCCCGCGTGCTGGCGGCCGGTGAAAAACAGTGCGACGCGATATCCCTTGCTCACGGACACGATCCCCGAGGTGAAGACCCCGGTCCGCTCGTCCGGCTTCTCGTCCGACATCGCTTCCTGCTGTCGCAGCTTGTCCAGTTCGAGGATCTTCATCGTGGTGTCGTCGTTGTGCAGTACCTTGCCTTGGGCCGCATGGCGGATCAGCTCCGCGTATGCAGGCTCGAGCAGACCGGCCGCTCGTGCCACCACGTCCCACTGCGTCGACGCGGGCAGCGGAATTCCCAGGCCGGACTGGAGCCGCTCCAGCCGATTGAACGGCACGCCGGCCCCGTACTTCAGCAAGCCGATCATGCTTGCTGCGGTCTCGTCGTACTTGTCGGTCCCCATGCCCTCCGGCGCTTCGGCCGTGAATACCTGGCCACACAGATTGCAGCGAAAGCGCTCCAGCTCGACCACTAGCGCGGACAGCGGCGCCATGCCCATCACCCGGATCAGCGTGGCCGGGTCTTGCTGCTCATACACCTTGCCCCGCTCGCAGTCCGGACAGTGATCGCCGCTCTTGAGCTCGGCGTGCGGCACCTTCTTCCGCTCGGCGCCGGTGTACGCCGAAGCCCCGTTACGACCGTGTCCCTTGCGTTTCTTCTTCTCCTTCGGCTTGTCGCCGGTGTCACCATCCGCAGCGGCGGACGCGGCGTCCCCGCCGCTGTCAACGCCGCCTCCGGCGGCCTCGCCAAACACCTGGCTTGTCTTCTCGGTGCTCGCGCCGAAGATGAGCTGCCGCAGGCGTTTGATCGACGTGCCCTTGGCTTCCAACTCGTTCGTGATGAAGGCCAGCGTGTCCACTGCGCCAACGAGTTTTTCGCGATCCTCTGTGCTCAATGGCCCTGACTGCGACCGCTCGATGATCGCCTTCAACTCGACCAGCGTGATCTCCTGCCGTCGGGGCTGGCGTGTCTTTTTTGGCTTCCGCTTCGGCTTCGATTTCTTCTTCTTGCGTGTCATCAATCTTCCGAGAGCAGCGAGCGGAAGCGCTTCGTCAGCGGATATCCCAGCACGTCTTTCAACGAACGATTGGGGCGATTCGTCTGATCATCCTTGCCCCGGCCCGTGGTCTGGCCGAGGTAGATCCAGTTGGCCGCCCGGTAGCAAGTCCCTTTGAACCGCGTGCGGTCCACGAAGGTCTCGGCGAAGTACACCGGATGGCCGTACACCTGCTCCCACTCGGACGGCAGCATCCGAGCCATCCGACCCAGCAGGTGCGAGGCCAGGTGTCGCACCTCGACCCACGGCAGAATCAGGAAGCGCGGATTGTACGCCACGAAGCGGATGTTGCTAAGCCTGGCTGCGGCCGACCAGCCGATGAAACGATCTCGCGGGCCCAGGTGGCGTGGCGCCGAGCTCCAAGCGAAGCAGGCCAAGGGACGGTCACCAGCAGAGATGATGTACTTCAGGTGCTCGCCCACCGGGTGCGTGTAACCCAGGTAGTGGTGCTCCTCGATCAGGCCGTTGAACAGGGGCTCCTCGTCGGTGCGTCGCACCTGGCGAAACGTCAGCGGTCCCAGCTCACCAAGCCTCACACGCATCGGCGTGCGATCGACGACCACGTGCTTGGGGCGTGCGCGTTTGACAAAGGGATTGGGGTTTACCCACCTCACGGGCGGCAGCGTGATGTGGTCCGCGCGGTGCAACGCGAGCATCAGCCCACGGCACACCATGTCTCGCGGGCTGCCATTGGGCTGGTACCAGTCCCACGCCTCGCACAGCTTCTTCGACAGCGCGCGCCGGCTCGCGTCCGGATGCTCGGCGATCAGCTCGCGGATGAAAACCACGTCAGGAGGAGTGACGACTCGGCCTCGATACTTCAACACCACGTCCATGCCAGAACGCATAGCAAAGCCGGGATCGGAACGCAAGTGAAAAATCGAGACGCACTCAGATCCGCGCGGCCTCGCATACGGGACGCCACACCGGCTCTGCCTTGGTGGCGCCCGGGTCGCCGCCGCAGAGCAGCACCTGGAGCTCGTGCGCTTGCAGCGTGGTCACCGGCTCGTCCGCGCTCGACGGCCACCAGCGGAAGCGGCCACGCGATAGCCGCTTGTAACACAGCCAGAATCCCTGGCCGTCGTAGGTCAGCACCTTGACCGCGGTCTTGCGACGATTACGGAACACAAAGACCGCGCCCGAAAAGGGATCGGAATGTAATGCCTCACGGCACATCCGCGCCAGCCCATCGATGCCGCGCCGGAAGTCAGCCGGCTCCACGGCCACCAGCACGCGCATCTGCGGCGTGATCTGGATCATGCACCACAGCTCCAGAAAGTGGCGGCCAGGCCCGCCACGTCCAGATCCTCGCCTGCCGGCATGCGGATCGTCAGCTTCGAGCCGTCGGCACGCGAGATCTCCACCACCGTACCAGACGAGCCCGCGAGCTGAGTCCCGCCCAACTCGACGAAGCCAGCAGAACGAGCGCCGCCGTCATTTCGTTTCTTCGGCGACTGGCCGACACGCTTCTGCAAAGCCTCGAAGCTAACCGTGAGGGCGTTCGACGTCTTGTAGACGCCGTGCGTTTTCGCAAGCGCGACCGCCGCGCTCCACAGCTCCTCGGGCATGGCCGTGCGTTTCTCGCGCGTCTTGCGCCAGCGCTCGATGCGATTTCTCACTGGCTTCATGCCCGCTGGTGGTGCCGATCGTTTCTCCTGCGCCATGAGCCGTCCTCCTCGTCAGGTTTGGTGACTCATGAGCGTACTGAATTTCTGTGGCGATTCCACGCACGCCTGCCGAAAGGACACCCCGTACCTGCGCTACGACGTCTGCCTCTCCGCTGGCTTCCCCATCGCGAGCGGTGTCATCGAAGGCGCCTGCCGCCACCTGATCAAGGATCGGATGGATCTCACCGGCGCCCGCTGGGGCCTCGCCGGAGCCG
>JAUVCD010000723.1 GCA_030590865.1 Myxococcales bacterium
CGGTCAAAAAGCGGACACAAGTCGGCATTCTGATTCAGAACCGCGACTTGTGTCCGGTACGTGCGAAGGTCACCGCCGCCGCCCCGCCCATTGGACCGAAGCGTCGCGTCGAGTCACCAGCCAGAGCGGGGCCACTGTGAAGTGCGCCGATGCAGTCGCGGCGCTCAACACCCAGCTCCGCCTTTGCACGCTGGCGACGCGCGAACTACGCTCTCGGTCTATGCGACGAATAGGGGTTGTGGGCCTGTTGACGGTCATGCTCGCCTGCTGGTCCTGCAGCGATGACCAAGTCCATGACAGCGACGGTTGCGATCCTGGCGAAGGCGAGGGCATCGACTGCTTCGACGTGTGCGGTGGTATGTATTCGCCGGACTGCGTCAACGGGTCCTGGACGTGCGGCGATCCAGGCAGCGGAGGCTGCGGCGCTGGTGGCTCGGGAGGGGTCGGCGGTGACGCCGGAGGCGGAGGCGGTGGCGCTGGCGGCGCCGGGGGCGCACCGGCTGCCGCAGAGGTTCTGGTGACAGACCAGAACTACCCGTCGAGTGTCGCTGTCGACGACACCCACGTGTACTGGTGCAACCATGGTACCGGTGAGGTGCGAAAGGCCCCCAAGGATGGCGGCGAGACGGTCACCTTGGTCACCGGTCAGGTCGAACCGCGGTCCATCGCAGTGGACGGCACCAGCGTCTACTGGACGAACGGAAACGACCAAGTCATGAAGGTGCCCCTGGCGGGCGGCACCGCCGTCGAGCTCGCTGCCAACCAGGGGAGCGCTCGCAGCACGGCGCTCGACAGCAGCCACATCTACTGGTCCACCCTGACCACGGTGGCAAAGGTGCCGACCGGCGGCGGTGCGGTAGTCGAGCTCGCCACCGCGCAGCAGGCGCCGCGGAGCACGGAAGTCGATGGGCAGAGCGCCTACTGGTCAACCGTGATCGGTGGCACCATCATGAAGGTGCCGGTCGACGGTGGCGCGGCCATCGAGCTAGCGTCGGGACAGCAGCCGACGAGTCTCGCCCTTGACGGCACCCACGTCTTTTGGGGCAACGGCGGCGGAACCGTGTTGTCCGTTCCCAAGGACGGAGGCGCAACCACGACCATAGCGACCGTGCAGGACATGCCGCTGTCCCTAATCCACAGCGGCACCCACGTCTATTGGGTCACGTTCGGGGACGCAGGGATCATGAGGGTTCCGGCAGCCGGCGGAACGCCGAGCTCCCTCGATTCGGCCGGACTCGTGGTCGAGGACATGGCGGCTGATGGGACCCATGTCTACTTCGCCGGCCACACGGTCCCGTCCGATGGCGCGATCGGCCGCGTCGCGAAGTAGCGCGCACACCTGAACCGGCGCCTGGGCGGGTCCGGTGGAGGCCAAGCCGTGGCAAGACGTTGCTCGCAAGCGTACGGACGCCGGCCTCCCGCACTACGTGGTCGTCTGGCTGCGAGTGGTCGTGGTGCCCGAACACGATGAAGTAGTCACGAGCGGGCCCTTTGCCTGGCCAACTGCTACTTCCATTGACCATGATACCACGCACAAGGCGTATTCTCTTGGTCAGCTCATGCGCAGGTGGTGAGGGCTTGGAGGGGGGCAACTACTCGTCATCGTTGGGGTCGGCGTTGATGATGGGGTGGGCGGCTTGGTTGATGGACTGCGAGGGGGGAGTTGGGATTGATCGGGCGGACGGGAGGGCCGGTGGGGTTTCCATGAGGTGGTCGGCGGGGCTGCGGATGCCTCCGCGGAGGTTTAGGAGGAGCTCGACCCATCCGGCACCACGGCGGACGTAGGTGTCGTGTTGTTGCTTCGCGGTGTCCAGGTGGTCGATGAGCGGGGGGACGAGCGCCTTCGCGAGCACAGTGACCCGGTCCTCGTTGCCCTTGCCGGCGCGGACGGTGATGGTGTGGGACGCCAAGTCAATCTTGGAAGGCGTTTCCCAACTAGCCTTGCCAACCGGCGGAGCGGCCCGCAGACCGAGGTCCGGAGGCCCTCCCCTGACCGGAGCAATACCCCGCCAACCGGCGGAGCGGCCCACCAGCGCTTGGTGGGCATCAGAACCGGATGCTGAAGAGGATGCCGGCTCGGGTGTCGCTCCCGTTAGGGCCGCCAAACTGTTGCTCGACGAAGCCCGACAGTCGGCCCGGGCCGACCTGCTTGCCGAAATCGCCGATGACCGACGAACCCCCGCTGCTCAGATCGTGGGCGCCTCGTACCGAGAAGTCCCAGGTCTTGGCGACCCCTTTGACGCCGCCAGTGATCCGCTCCGAGTCGGTGACCAGGTTGCGCTCGTAGCCGCCCGTCAAGGTGAGCCGGTCGAGGGAGCCTACCTCTTTGAAGGTGTGGCTTCCGTCCACCCCGTAGCGCTGCAGGTCGCCGTCGCCGTCGAGGTTGGCTGAGCCTCTCAGGGTGGATGTGCCATGGCGGAGCTTGGCGTCCAGGTGGTGCTCCGTCGCCCTGAGGTGACCGAAGTCTTCCCCGGCGAAGGTGCTGCCGCCGCCGAGCTCGACCTTGCCATCTGCCAGGCGGGTGCGGAGATCGTAGCTGACTTCCGGGTCTTTCAGCTCAGGGCCGAAGCTCACCGCGCCCCGGGCGCTCAGCTTGCCGCCGAAGAAGTCGTGGCCGTACTCGGGCTTGATGCCGAGCTGTTTCATCAGCTCGGTGCCTTTGGCATAAGTGAGCGCGCCGGCGCCGACGAGGGCCGCCACCGCCATGCTCCAGAACACCGCGGGATGCTCTTTCTTGGTCTCGTCGAGCTTGGTCTCGAGCCACTCTTGAGCCCGATCCTTGAGTTGGTCACCCAGCTCTCGGGGCGAGAGGCTGGTCAGATCGCGGCCTCGGGCACCGGGCAGGTCGGACAGCAGGTCGCAGAGCTCGCGGCCCAGGGAGCTCTCCCCCAAGGGCATGTCCATGAACAGGTCTTTGAGCGCACCGAGGAGCTGCTCTGGCGGGATCTTCTTGAGAAACGGGTGGCCCTCGATGGTCTCGAGATTGGGATTCATCATGTCCCGCGCAGAGACCTGCATGCCCGCTTCGATGCGCTGGTGAAAGCGCTTCAAGAGCTTGTCGAGCCGCTCGCTTCGGATGGGGTCGAGCCGCCAGAGCACCAGGCTGCCTCGTACCAGCTGTTGGCCGATTTCGTCGAGGAATGCATGGTCGTTCAAGACCGAGACGGCAGGCACCTCGGTGACCATGGCCCTTCGTAGCCGCTCGACCGCTGGGGGATCGAGTAGCAGTTGCTGGAGGAGCATCGTGGCCTGGGGCAGATCGATGAACACCATCCGCGTGCCCACCATGAGCTGGAGTCGGTCGGTCAGCGCGTGGTTGTAGCCGCGGAGCTGGAACTTGAACGGAGCGTTCCCGGGCAGGGGCATGGGGCAGAGAATATCGAAGCAACCTGGGGCACGCCAGCACGGTGCATCGAAGGTGCCTATTGGACTGCCGTCCCGTCGAGGGACGTCGTGACCGTCAAGGTCACCTGCCCATCAGACTCGAAGTCGAGCAAGCTTACCTCACCAGCCGCAAAGTCGATCATCACCAACCCTGGGTCGTGGCTTTGCTTCAAGGTGCCTGCGTTGATGATCGTGAGCTGGTCGAGCTGCCGCACCATGCGGTGGTGACTGTGTCCGTTCAGAACGAAGCGGTAGCGGCGGCTGCGGAGCAGCTCTTGGAGGGCCCAGTTATGCTCGACGGCGTAGCCCTGGTCCTCGGCCATCAGAGTGGACATGTCGTCATCCCCCAGCCCGTGGCAGAGAAGCGCCGTGCCGTGGAGGCACGACAGCTCGACGGTTGCCGGTAGCTGGTGCAAGTAACGTCGCGTTTTTGCAGTGAGGCTCCCCCGAGCGGTCGCTTCGGGAAGCTGCCGCATGCGGCCTGTGAGCAGCCAACGGTCGTGGTTGCCAGCCACCACGACCACCTCGTTGCGAACCAGCAGCTCGCAGCATCGCTTCACCGAGCCGGGACCATCGGCCAGATCGCCGGTGCAGGCGATCATGTCCAGGTCCTGGCGGTTCAAGAAGGCCAGTGCGGCGGCGAGCAATCTGTCCTCGGCGTGAACGTCTCCGATCAGGCCAAGGCGCTCGATCCGCTCGGTCATCCGGTTCCAGTTTCGTGTTTCGGTGGTCAGTGGCGGTGATCAACCACTGGGTGGCGGGCTTAGCATTGCCGGCCGATTCGGACTGGCACAAGGGGCAATTGCGGCGCAGCGCGGTCACCGAGAGTCAAGCCTAGCGACCCATTTTTTGCGAGGGCAGCCAGAACGGCCCGCGGATCATCTGTGCGCTTGTCAACAGGGCCACGGCTGGGCAGGATTCGCTCCATGACCAGACACTTGCGAAGCCTACTCGACGTCGACGCTGGCGAGCTGCGCCGCATCATCAGTCTTGCCGCCGACGTCAAGAAGAACCCGACGGCTTATCAAGGCAAGCTCGATGGCAAGTTCATCGCCATGATGTTCTCCAAGCCCTCGACCCGCACCCGCGTGTCCTTCGAGGTGGGGCTCAAACAGCTGGGGGCGCACCCTTTGTTT
>JAUVCD010000842.1 GCA_030590865.1 Myxococcales bacterium
GGGTGCGGGGGCCCCCCCCCCGTGCCCCCCCGCCACCGACCATGAGCGCGCGGGACCGGTTGGGCCTGGCTGGGGGCGCGGCATTCCTGCTGAAAAACGGAGAGAAACTGGCGCCGGTGCTACGTTTACGGCAGTTGTCCATGACTAGTCCCAGTGCTCAGAAGCGGACCGTCCAGGCGGTCGAGCCGGACCGCCAAAAAGGCGCTCGACGCAAGCGCTGGCGTCGCCGCCGGGACTGGGGACAGATCGTCGCGCAAATCCTGTGCGTGATCTTCGCGCTGGTGGGGATCATTCCCCTCGTTGCTGGCGGACTGGCCCGCCTCGACCAAGTGCAGCAGTGGGCAGCGGAGCGGACCACCAAGCTGCTTCGGGACGAGCTAGGCCTAGAGGCCCGTTACGACCTCGAGCTGCGGCCGTGGCCGCTGAGTATCTCCATAGAAAACCTGGAGATAGCTGCCTCAGACGGTGGCTCACCATTCCTCACCGCCCAGCAAGTCGTGGCGCGGCCGCGCATCTTCTCCTTGCTCGCTGGAAAGCTCGATTTAGGCGAGGTGGCCATCCAAGAGCCGGTGGTCCGAGCGGTGGTGCGCGATGGGAAGCTCGCCAATCTTCACTACGACCTACCTGAGAGCGGCGACACCACTGAAGACGACGAAATTCCGCTGTCCGCCATTTCGCTCACCAACGCCCGAGTCGACCTGACCATCGACGACCTCCAGCTGCGCACGAGCGAGCTCGACGTCGATATTTCTGCCGACGACGGCCCGTTCGAAGTGTTGGTCCGAGCGGGGCGCACCGAGGTTGATCATCGGCACGCCGACCCGGCCCACCCGGACGAAGAGTTGCTGGACGAGGACGTTGTATGTGCCATCGAGCTGCGCGCCGGCCTCGACCGCGATTCGCTACAGGTGCGTCGACTGCGGCTACGTGGAGCGCTGGATCTCGATCCGAACGCCGGCTCACGGCCGAGTTGTGAGCTTGGGGACGACGACTGGCGCAAGCTCACGCTCGAGGTGACCGGCCTAGTCGCCAAGCACACAGACGGCCAGCTCGACAGCATTGATGGGCGCGTCAAGGCGCGACTGCCGATACCGCTCCTTCATCGCTTCGTCGATTTCGTGCCGACCAGTGGCTGGATCGAGGTCGCTCTGGATGAGGCACACTACGACAAGTCCCAATCGCTACCGACGGTGAAGGGTACCATCCTCGGCAAGCACCTAGGGATCGACACCCGGATGGTCGCCCGCGACATCGCGGCCAAGGTCGAGACGAAGGGCGACAAGATCCACGTCTCGGACGCAACAATCCACTGGGCCGGTGGCAAGCTGGAGCTCGAGGGCGCCGTCATTGCCCCCTTCGCAAAAGGCTCGCCCGTGGACGCCCAGGGTATCGTCTTCCGGGGCGTGACCCTGCCCGACATGCTCGACGATCTGTCCAGCCACCCGCGCGCCTACGTGGGCTGGACCCTGGACAAGGTCACGGTGGACCATTTTGGTGGCACCCTCGACCCGCCAGCCTTGTCAGGGCCGATGGTAGCGAACACCCGCGACTTCGCGGTCTACGACCGACCTACCGACGAGCCGGACCGGTGGCGCATGATGGGCGTGCCGACCAGTCACCTGGCTGGCACCTTCAAGGTGACATCCGAGGCCATCGTGCTGAGCGGTTTCACGGTGGTCACCCCACACTCCCGGGTACGCACGACGGTCTCGCTCGGCTACGATGAGATGCTCGGCCTCACCATCTTCGAGGGCTCAGTCGTCGATCTCGTCGACGTCTCTCCGATGGTGGACATCCCGATGAAGGGCAAGGCCCGACTAAGCCTCGACGGGCACGGGCCATTCGACAATCCCTTGCTCGAGGGGGACCTCAGCGTGGACAACTTCGTCTTCGCCGGCTTCCCGATCGGCAACATCGCGTCATCCCGCTATCGCTTCGTTCCGCTGGAGCTCCACCTGACCGATGCCAAGCTCACCCACGGCTCCAGCCACCTGGACGTTCCCGAGCTCGCCATCGATTTTGACAACGGTGACGCCGACGTGGTGCTGAGCGCTCGGGCGGACACCCGCGCCTCGGGTCTTCACATGGTCGATTTCTTCGACATGGTGAAGCTGAGCAACGACCCCCGCTGGAAAGGATTTCGCGGCCTGGCCAAAGGGGTAGCCGAGGTGAACTTCGTGCTTGGCGGCAAGCGGGACCGCTGTGGCGGCGGACGGTTGCACGTGACGACCGACATGACACTGACCAACGCCCAGATGTTCGGCGAGCACTACGACTCTGGCTCGATGCAGATGGATTATCTGTGGGACGACATCCCGGCAGGCGACCGGGGCATCGTGATGCAGCTCCACTCAGGGGTGCTGCACAAGGGCAAGGGCACGGTGATCGCCCGCGCGTCCATCGAACGGGGAGCCAAGCTGCGCGCTGACGTGACCGGCACCGCCATTCCGCTCACCAAGATCTCCGCTGTTCAGGCGATGTTCGGCGATCCTGACGAGGACCGCAACGAGGCCCAGAGCGAGATCCGTCCAGAAGCCAACGTCTCGTTCGTGGCTTCCGTCAGTGGGACCCTCGACCGCGTCGAAGGGGAGGCATCGATCGACGTGTCGCCGCTCCGGTTGGGGCCAGACATCCTGCCAGCATCCCATTTCTCCCTCGACATCGTGCCGACCGTCGGCCCGACGCGCGTGGTAGGTCGCACCCGCTGTGGTCATGACGTGATGCCCGACTTCAACCGGGCAGAGTATGACAGCGATCCGCTCAACGGGGTCTTTCGACTGAGAGGCGCACTGTTCGGCAACCAGCTGACCTTCGACGACTTCGAGATCACCCAACAGCGCGCCGGGATGGTGAGCGGCAAGCTGAAGCTGAAGGGTTTCGACCTCGGGGCGTTAGCCAACCTCCTCCCCGACGTGGCCTTCTCGGCAACCCCTCCCCGTGGCTCGCTCACCGCCGAAGTGGTCATCGATGAGCTGCCCCTCGACGAGCCAGGGCTCGCCGAAGCACGGATGTTCATCCACGACGTCAGGCTCTCCCGCGCGGGCAGCACCATCCGAGTCAAAGACGTGGCCGAGCCCGTGCTGCTCAGCGGTGACGCCCTGCGCATTCCCAGCATGCCGCTGTCAGCTCGTTTTCCTTCAGGGCTGAAAGCCACCTTGATCACCGGGGGCACGATCAGCAACCTGTCCTCCGACAGCCCCGGGCTCGGCCTCTCGCTCCGCCTCGATCCGGTTGACCTGTCCCAGCTGGGCGTGGACATTCCCCAGATCAAGCGCGCCGCCGGCGAGGTCCGCTCGACCCTCACCCTCGAGGGCACCACCAAAATGCCGCGGCTGAGCGGGCGGCTGACCATGGAAAACGGCCTGCTGCGGCTCGAAGGGTTTCCCCTCCCCCTCGATGACATCGAGCTAGACGTCCGCATTCGGGAAGGTGAGATCAGAGTGCGCCGGGCCAAGGCCCGAGCGGGGAACACGGG
>JAUVCD010000018.1 GCA_030590865.1 Myxococcales bacterium
CTCGCCATGCCGGGACCCAACGTGGGCGAAGGCGTCGATGGCCTGGTCGACCGCATCGTTACCGATGGCGTGGAAGGCCACCGCGAAGCCCCGGTCACACGCCTGGGCCGTCAAATCACGGCTTTGCTCACGAGAGAGGTAGCGAACTCCGCTGCGCACCTGCAGGTCCCGGCCGAGGCGGAAGCTCATGTCACCGGCCTCGTGCAGTACACTGAGCGAGCGGGCCCGCCACGCCAACGCCAGCGCTCCGAGGGCAGAGCGCCCCAGCTGGCCGAGGCTCATCGAGATGGCGCAGCGGGTTGCGCCGTCGAGAAACACCTTGAGGTGGCCCAGCCGTAGATCCTCGGGCCCTTCCCCGGTGATCGCACCGTCGAGCCGGTCCCAGGGTGGACATAGGTTGCCGGTGCTCGAGCCTGGCAGCATCACGATCGGCATCTGCAGCCGCTTCTGTTCATGGGCCGTCCGGTAGAGCGCCTCGACCTCAGCGGGCACGAGTGGATCGCACACCCGAGTGATCCCTACTCGAAACAGCTGGTCCTGATAGGCCTGAAGCCCTGCCAAGAAGTCATCCGGTTGGGCCCGCAAGAAGCTGTCCTGAGCCAGCTTGGCTGCGCCCGAGTAGGCGGTTTCGATGACCCGCCCGTTCGGCTCGCCCGCGCGATCGTGCTCGATGATCCCTGCTCGTGGCGGGGTGGCGTGACGGTCAATCCCTGCGGCGGCCAGCCCAGCCGAGCTGAGCACCCCCTCGTGGAACGAGTAGTGGTGGAGCAACACAGGGCGGCTGGTTCCAATCCGGTCCAGATCGGTGCGGGTGGGGTGACGTTGGTCGGCCAGGCACAGCTCGTCGTAGCCCACGCCGACGAGCCACCGGTCCGGCGGAACGTCAGCGGCTGCGGCCCGCAGTCGCTCGATGATGGCATCGATGCTGGGCGCTTGAGCTGCTGAACAGTCAACGGCGACGCTATCGATAACCGCACCTGAGAAGTGGTGATGAGCGTCGATGAAGCCAGGCAGCAGGGTGCGGCCGGCCAGGTCAATCACGGTGGCGTCTCGGCCTGCCTCGTCGATGACCTGCTGGTCCGTGCCTACCGCGAGGAGCCGCCCGTCGGCCCAGGCCAGGGCCTGGGCTGGCTCAGCGCCAGCCACCATGGTGTGAACGACGCCACCGGTCAGCACGCAAGGAGAGGCCATGGCTAGGACCCTAGCAGGCACAACCCCATTGCGGCAGCTGGCCATGGTAGTCATCGGCTGTCCTGCGAGCTCAGCCGTGCTGCTTTTTCACTCTTGCCCGTCTCTCGGTAGCGCCGTCGCGGTGGGCGCTGCATTGGTACTCGCCCTCGGGCTGATCAGCCCACCGGTCGTCGCCCAGCCCGCCGAGCCGGACCGGTCTGGGCGGGACACCGGCGAGCCCGACGAGGGGACTGACGCCGACGACTCCGAGCGGGTCTACGACGACAAGGGCAGGGCCATCGATCGTCCCAAGACGCCCGCGCCCAAGCAGCGGATTACGCCACCCAAGCCACTCACCTACGCGGCTCCTCGCTACCCCGACGAGGCGAAGAAAGCGGGGACCGAGGGGCACGTAATCCTGAAGCTGACCATCGACCGCCAGGGCAAGGTGATCGGCGCGGTCATCCACACTCCAGGCGGTCACGGCTTCGATGCTGCTGCGCTCGAGGCCGCCTGGGATCTCACCTTTGCGCCTGCTCGCCTTGCTGACGGGACGCCGTTCAAGGCGATCATCAAGTATCGCTACGAGTTCGTCCTTCCCAAACCGGAGCGTCGCGAACCCGAGCTGCCCGCCTTCGGCGTTCTGCGCGGCCAGGTGCTCATTCGAGGTGCCGAAGAGCCGCTCGCCGGTGCTGAGCTCGAGGTCGTGGCTCCCGGCGCCCCAGCGACCCTGGTGACCACCGACGCAGCCGGCGAGTTTCGCCTGCCCGATCTCACGCCTGGGGGCTATCAGGTCACCATTACGGCGACCGGTTATGAGGTGCTGGCGGTGGTCGAGACGGTGGAGCGAGGAGGAGAGCTCATCGCGACCTACCGGCTCAACCCCGAGTTGACTGGCGCGGTGCTCGAGGTCTTCGTCGAGGGGGACAAGCCGCCCCGCGAGGTCACTCGCCGCACCTTGGAGCAACGGGAGATTGCTCGCATTCCCGGTACCAGTGGTGACGCCTTGCGGTCTGTGCAGAGCTTGCCCGGTGTGGCCCGAGCCCGTGGGTTTTCTGGTGCCCTGGTCGTCCGAGGCAGTGCGCCTTTCGACACCCAGACGTTCATCGACGGCGTCTACGTGCCGCTGATCTACCATTTTGGTGCGCTCAGCTCGGTGGTGCCCACCGAGTTGCTCAGCAAGATCGACTTCTACCCCGGCAACTTCTCGGCCCGTTATGGGCGAGCCATGGGCGGTATCGTCGATGCGGGCATTCGTTCGCCTCGCAGTGACGGCTACCACGGGCTGGTGCAGCTTGACCTAATCGATGCACGGCTGATGCTCGAGGGGCCCATCCCGCTGCTCGACGATTGGACCTTTGCAGCGGCAGGTCGGCGCAGCCATCTCGATGCCTGGCTTGGGCCGGTGCTGGAGAGCGCCGGCGCCAGCGTGACGGTGGCGCCACGCTATTACGACTATCAATTCATCATCGAGCGTAAGTGGGCCGACGAGGCGCGCTTCCGCACTGAGTTCTTCGGCAGCGACGATGGGCTCGAGCTACTGGTCAATCAGCCCTCACCGGGCGAGCCCGCCATGACCGGCGATGTGGGCATGTCCATGGTGTGGCAACGGCTGGTCCTGGTCCACGAGCAGCAGCTCACTGACCGTGACCATCTCGAAGCGCAAGTGGCTCTGGGTCATGAATCCATCGGCATCGGCTTTGGCGCCCTGTTCCTCGATCTGGAGGCCTTCTCCATCTTTGGGCGGGCCGAGCACTCTCACCGTCTCGCCAAGAGTGCCCAGCTCAACCTGGGGCTCGATGTGCTGGTGAGCACGGTGAGCTGGGAGGCCCGTTTGCCGGCTCCGAATCGCCCCGGCGAGCCTGCCAACCAACCCTGGTCGACCACCAATTTCCTGACCGTCGATCAACGACTGAGTGTCTTGCAGCCAGCGGCCTATATCGAGGCCGAGCTGACCCCCATTTCGCGATGGCGGATCGTGCCGGGCTTTCGCCTCGATTATTCGGGGGGGCACGACCAGCTCGATCCCAACCCTCGAGTCAACACGCGCTTTGACATTCTCGAGGGCTTCCCGCGGACGACAGCCAAGGCCGGCGTGGGCTTCTACTCCCAGCCGCCCCAGCCTCATCAGGCACAAGAGCCGATGGGCACTGAAGGGATCCGTAGCAACCGCGCGGTTCACTATGGCTTGGGCGTCGAGCAAACCCTCACCCGGCAGATCGAGGGGTCACTCGAGGGCTTCTACAAGCAGCTCGACGATCTAGTCATCGAGGAGCCCACTGATTCAGGCTCATTCATCGAGTACAGCAACCGGGCCTCGGGCAACGTGGTCGGCGCCGAGTTGCTCATCAAATACAAGCCTGACGAGCGCTTCTTCGGTTGGGTGGCCTACACGCTGTCTCGCGCGGTGCAGCAGAATGGCCCGGACGAGCCTGAGGTGCACATGCGCTGGGACCAGACCCATAACCTCACCGTGCTCGGCAGCTTGCGCCTCGGCCACGGTTGGGAGTTTGGCGCTCGCTTCCGACTGGTGACCGGCAATCTAGTCGATCCCAACGTCTGCAATGCCGCGGACCAGCAATGCGACCCGGCGCGGATCAACGCGCTCTATCACGCAGCCTCGGGTGCCTATACCCCGATCCGCTTCGGCAGTGACAACAGTGAGCGGCTACCGCTGTTCCATCAACTCGACATCCGCATCGACAAGGCGTGGCAGTTTGCGGCCTGGAAGCTGTCGACCTATCTCGACGTTCAGAACGTTTACAACAACCAGAACGTCGAGGGGATTAGCTACGATTTCCGCTACAGTGCTCGGGTCTACGCGACTGGGATTCCCATCATTCCGAGTTTGGGTTTGCGGGGCGAATTCTGACGGTTGCAGGCCGATACGACCGTCGAAAACTCGTCTGGGCCATTCTTCGCCGCCGTCACCAAATCACTCGATCCCCGGCAGGGCGTCCGGTGGCTGGAGACCAGCGCTGAGCAGCTTGCAGGTGCCATCGGCGATGGGGCAGCCACACGAGTTGTTGCCACCGTCGGACAGCTCGAAGTCATTACCTGCGTAGAGCTCGCCGTTGAGCGCCATGGCAGCGCAACGAATGTGGCTGTCGGCCAGCGAGACGACGCTGCCGAAGAGCGACAGTCCTGCCCGGGTACTATCGGCGATGAGCATCTTGGTGAAGGTTGCGGTGCTGGCGGTCGTTTCCATCTGGACTGCGATGCCGTCGCCGTACAGACCGCTCTGGGGGCGCGGGTAGGTGGCGCGCACCACTGTGTTCTCCACGGTGGCCTCCGAGCCCATGACCAGCAGGCCGAAATCGTGGCTGTGTTCGACGAGCGAGCTGCGCAGGCTGCCGGTTGCGGCCGTCGCCGGGTCGCACTCGATGATGCCCGTGGAACCACGCAAGCACGACTGCTGGAAGCTGACGCCGTTCCCCATGGTCTGGGTGGACGCGCGCGGCCAGGTGGCGCGCACCACCGTCGTCTCCACGATGGCGTCCGAGCCCATGACGACCAGTCCGCCCTCGTGGCTCTGCTCGATGAGCGAGCCGCGCATACTGAAGGTAGAACGGGTCGACGGATCACAGGCTTCGCCAGCGGCCGTGTCCTCGCACGCCAGCTGGACGTCGATGCCGTACCCGTTCCGGAGGTCGGCTGCGCGGGGCAGCGTGTTGCGCACCACCGTGCCCTCCACGATGGCGTCCGAGCCCGCGACGAGCAGCCCCTGGTCGTGGTTCTGCTCGATGAGCACGCCGCGCAAGGTGGCGTTCCCGCGGGCCGTCGGATCGCAGTCCATGCCGGTAGACGTGGCCAAGCAGGTGATCTGGATGCTCACGCCGATGCCGATCATCTGGTCGGCCAGGCGGGGCTGCGTGGTGCGCACCACCGTGCCCTCTACGGTGGCCTGGGAGCCCATGACTGTCAGGCCGATATCGTGGTTCTGCTCGATGAGTGAGCCGCGCACCTGAATGGACGTGGGACCGAGCGCGCCTACCGAGCCGATGCCGTGGGCGGCATTGTCGTGCACCCGGATGCGGTCGATGAGAACGTTCTCCCCCCCTGCCAGCATGATCCCCATGCCGGGGCCGCGGAGGGCGAGCCCCCCGACCTCGGTGCCGTCGGCGCCGCCGATGATGCATAGGGCCGTGGGCGGGCAGACGTCGACCTGCTGGCCCGTCGCCTCGACGGTCACCTGATCGGGACAGATGCCCCATAGCCGCACCGGCTTGCCGTCGATGAGGACGCTCTCGCCGTAGGTGCCGGCTGCCACGGCGATCAGCGCGCCCGGCGCAGCAGCGTCTACCGCCTCTCCGATGGTTGGCCACGGCTTGGCCTCGCTGCCGTCGGCATCGCCCCCCGCGTAGCTGGCGTCGACGTACTCGGTCGTGCCGTCCACCGGGAGATCGCCCCACTTGCCGTCCCCGCACTCCATGATCGCACGGCAGGTTTCGTCGCCCGGCACGGCCATCAGCCCAGGCGGGCAGGGCTCGGCGGGCAGAATGGGCTCGCAGCCGTAGACCCCGTCATGCACGAACCCCTCGGCACAGCCGTCGAGCGGAACGCCGGGGCGAATGCAGCTACCGTCAGCTAACGCCAGCTCGTGCTCTTCGCAGGCTGCTGGATGGGGCAGCACTGGCTGGGTTTCATCACCGCCGCAACCGCTCAATAGGGTCACCAGGGCAAGCTGCGACCAGCGCTTCATTGCCGTCCAGCATACCAGAGGCTGGAGGGGGGCGAGCTGACCAGGGCCGGGGGACCGCGCCCGGTCACCCCCTGGTCGATGCGGTGCTTCGTTGGCCTCCCATTCGCCGGTTGCCAGTAGCGCGCCCTGAGTCGAAGATGGACAGGTGTGGTCCCACAACCTGATTCTGGTTGTCCTGTTGCTCGGTGCTGGCGTCCTGGCGTGTGGTGGTGACGAAACGTCCGGCGCGGCTGGCTCGGGGGGCGAAGCCGGCAGCGGCGCTGGCGGCGGAGGTGGTTCCGACGCCGGGCTCGGCCCCTGGTCTTGCGACGCCGGCGAGGTGCCGCTCGACGATGGAGACTGTCTGCCTGCCGGCGTTCCGGAAGACGGATGTGGACAGGGCTTCGTGCACGATGGTGACGCGGGTTGCGAGCCCGTCTTGCCCGCCGAGCCGTGCGGGCCGGGCACGATGGCCATCATGGGTGAGACGACCTGTCGCGCGGTGGCGCCATGCGGTGCAGGCACCTGGGGCAGCATTCCCACCGAGACTGACACCCAGCATGTCGATGGCTCCTATGGGGGCAACGACAGCAACGGCAGCGCGAGCCAGCCGTGGACGACCATCCAAGAAGGGATCGACGCCGCCGCTGCCCATGGGATCGTTGCCGTGGCGGCGGGCAGCTACCACGAGAATCTGGTCATTGCCGGCAAGGCGGTGCGCCTCTGGGGCAAGTGCCCAAGCGAGGTGGAGATCGCTCGTGATCCGCAGCAGGGCGCTGGCATTGATGTCGAGGCTGGAGCCACCGGCACGGAGATCCGCGATCTGGCCATCACCGGCAACGGCACTTTGGGCGGCCCAGGCGTGTGGGTGGAGAATGCCGCTGACGTGCTGGTCGACCGTCTGTGGATCCACGATCTCGATGGGACTGGAGTATTCTTGGAGCCAGACGGTGAGTCGACGGGGGTGGTGATCCGCCGCTCGTTGATCGAAGGCGCAGCTGTCGGGGGCGTTGCCTGCTTCAATGGCACCCTGGAGCTGCACGAGTCGGTCGTGCGGGACACCCAGCCCAACAGTGAAGGGCTCAATGGCATGGGCGTCGTCATTCAGGACGACAACGGTGGCGAGCCGTGGCCGGTCCTCACGGTGGTGCGCTCGCTGATCGAGCGCAACCGCTACGCCGGCGTCGCTGCGGTGGGGGCGGACGTCACCATCGAGGACAGCCTGATCCGCGAGACTGCGGTGCGCGCGACAGACGGGCTAGGTGGCAACGGTGTCGTTCTGTGGGACTCCGCAGCGGGGCTCGCCAAGGCTACGCTGACTGGTACCGTCCTGCAGGACAACCACGAGCTTGCCGTATATGCCGCCGGCGCAGATCTGGTCGTCGAGCGGACGGTCGTGCGGGACACGCACGCCTCGCCGACCAGCGTCTACGGCATGGCGCTCGGCTCCTTCCTCGGGAGCGAGCCGCTGGGGCCGAGGCCCTCGCTCGAGGTGCGCTCGTCGTTGTTCGAACGCGGCGTATACGCCGGCGTGAGTGTCGCCGGCGTTGCTGCGAGCCTCGAGGGTGTGATCGTACGGGACATTGCACCCACCGCCGAGACTGGGACTGCGGGAGTGGGCGTGGCTGTAGAGACCCATTCTGCGCCCGTCGTGCGAGGCACAGCCGCCATTTTGGGGTCGGTGATCGAGCGGACCACCACCGATGGGATTGTGGTCCTGGGCGCCGACGTGACCATCGCATCGACCCTCGTGCGTGACGTTGCGTCCCAGCCTTTCGGCGGCATTTCCGGGATCGGGATCGAAGCTCGGGTGTTAGACGGCAGCAACGAGCGATCGGTGATCGAGGTTCGCGACTCGCTTGTGGAGCGGACCGTCCGCGCCGGCATCTATGTGACGAGCAGCGACGCGACCATCGACTCGTGCCTGATCCGGCAAGTAGAGCCAATGCCCTCAGGCGAGAGCGGCCATGGCATCCATGTGGTCCGACCGCAGGACAGCGATCTCTTGGCCAGCGCCACCATTCGGCGCTCGGTAGTCAAGGACGCCCACGAAGTGGGGATTGCGGTGATCGCCGCTAGCGGCGAGTTGCAGGACACGGTGGTGCGCGGCACGCGAGCCCAGCCGGAGAGCGGCTACTTCGGCGACGGTATTCTGGCCAGCTCCACCGTATACTGGCCGTCCGGCGAGGTGGACCTCTCGGAGGTCACGGTCACTGGTTGCCTCATCGAGGCGAGCGCTCGAGCGGGGCTGTCGAGCTTCTCGGCCAGCATCACCGTCCGCTCCTCGCTGCTGGACTGCAACCCCATCGACATGAACGGCGAGCTGTTGTTTGAAGCGCCGTTCAATTACGTCGATGGCGGTGGCAACCGTTGTGGCTGCGGTCTCGATGAGCGACTCTGCCAAGCGATGAGTGCCGGTCTCGCGCCGCCGACAGTTCAGTGAGAGGCCTCAAATGGAAGAACGCATCGTCGATCACTACGCCCATCACCGAATGCTCTTCTACTTGGGCGCCTTGCCTGCCCTTCGCTACTATCATCATCGATGAAGTCTGTTGCTACCGGTGGTTTGATGCTGGTCGTTGTGATGGGCACGGTGGCCACCTCCTGCAACGCACTCTGGGGCGTGGGCGACCTCGAGTACCGAGGTGTCGGCGGCGCTGCGGTCGATGGCGGCACCGGCGGAGCGGGCGGCGTCGATCCAGATGGCTCGACAGGCGCTGCAGGCACCGGCGGCACCGGGGGCGGCGCGGGGGGACCGGTCTGCGATGTGAGCACCTGCGAGAGCTGTGTGGCCACCGGCTGTGCGGTCGAGTGCGACCAAGAGCAAGACCTCTGCATGAGCGAAGCGGGGTGCCAGTCTTTCGGGGCCTGTATTCATCAGTGTGACCCTTCAGATGCGGCATGTCAGAGCGCTTGTGCTCTGGCATCGCCAGGCGTCGTTCACCGCTATTATCGATGGTTGAATTGTTCTGGTTGCGCGTCTGAGGGTTCTTGTGCACACGGCTGTGAGGAGATCTGCGAGGGACGGTGCAGCACGGGTGGGGGCTGTCTGGACTGTGCCAATGACACCTGTGCCCAGGAGGTCTGTGAGCCGGAGATCCTCGCTTGCGCGGCGAGCAGCGAGTGCCTGTCGTTCAACGACTGCGTTGCGGTTTGTACCGACACTGCGTGCAATCAACAGTGCGTCGACACCCACTCGGACGAGGCCATTGGATTGTACAACCACTGGTCTCGCTGCGTGATCTGCACCAAGGCGGCGTGCTGGGACGACTGCAGCGGGACTCCGTTCAATTGTGCTGGATACTGAGACAAGTCCTCCTATGAAGCCTGACCCGGACTCGGGCTTGGAGGTCTCGACGTGGTTTCCTTGCGACTCCGGGCAGGTCTCGGTTGACACGGGGACGACGGTCTGTCAGGCACGGCAGAGTGCCTAATGGCGTTCGGTGAAGGCTTTCCAGTTCGCGAGTGGAGACGGTGGGTTGCAGCTCACGGGGCCAGGTGTCCGAGCCTGTGCGCCCTCGGCGTTGCGGCGGTCTTGGCGGTGGGCTGTGCGCCTGAGCCGAACGCGGCCTGGCCCAAGCCGCGTCCGCTAGGCCGAGACATTGCGCTGTCCCGGCCGCCTAGCGAGCCAGAGTCTGACTCGGCAGAGGGGCAGGCAAGTGAGGAGGAGCCTACCGGCTCGCTGGACTTGCGCCGCGCGCTGGCCCTCACGCTCCTGCGCCACCCAGAGCTGGCCACCCACGCACGGGAGTTGAGGGTGCAGGAGGCCAGGGCGCTGCAAGCCAGCGTCATCCCCAACCCCGAGCTCGCCGTGACCGTGGAGGATTGGTTGGGCTCTGGAGAGCTGAGCCGGGTGAAGCAGCTTCAGCTCACCGTCGAGCTGAGCCAGCTCATCGAGCTCGGCGGAAAGCGTGCTGGACGACTGGCGGTGGCTCGCCAGACCGAGCGCGTGGCCGGTTGGGAGTATGAGACGGCGCGGATCGACGTGCTCACCCGGGTGACCAAGGCCTTCGTCGACGTGTTGGTTGCCCAGCAGGCGGTCAGCTATGCCAAGCAGAACGTGGCTACTGCCGCGACGACCCTGGCGGCGTTTCGGGACAGAGAGGAGGCCGGCAAGATCTCGGCCTTGATGCTCTCCCGTGCTGATCTGGCTCACCAGCTCGCCTTGCTGGAATTGGAGCACACCGAACGTCACCTTCAGGGGGCCCGCCGAGAGCTCGCCCTGGGCTGGGGTAGCACCGATCCAAAATTCGATCGGACGGTGGGCGAGCTGACGCCGCCGGTCACGATCCCCGGGCTGTCGGACCTGGTCCAGCGGGTGAACGCCAATCCTCAGCTGGCGCGCTGGGCTGCGGTGCAGGCGCAACGAGAGGCCGAGGTCGAGCTAGCCGAGGCGGGCGCCTATCCGGATCTGCAGGTCGCAGCGGGATATCGCTACAACAATGGGCTCGAGGACAGCGCCGTCGTGATGGGATTGTCGGTGCCGCTGCCACTGTTCGATCGCAACCAGGGTGCGGTGCGCGCGGCACGGCATCGCTTGCTACAGGTCGACGACGTCGAGCGGGCCAGTCGGCTCGAGGTGCTCACGGCCCTGTCACGGGCCTATCAGCAGCTCGCCATGGCCCATCACGAAGCCTGCAGCCTGCGAACCACGCTACTGCCAAGCGCCCAGAAAACCCATAGCGCCATGCTCGAAGGCTATCGCCTGGGCCGATTCACCTGGTTGGAGGTGCTCGACGCGCAACGGGCCGTGTTCGAGACGCGGGGTCGCTATGATCAAGCTCTGGGCGAGTACCACAAGGCGGTGGCCGACGTGGAACGCCTCATCGGCGACCGTCTCCATAGTGGCTCAGCGAAACCGGATGCGGATGGAGCCTCGTCCACGGCCCCTGCGGCGCCCGAGAGCTTGCCACCAAAGCCACCGCCTGCTCCGGAGGGCGGCACCCCACCTGAGGGGGCTGCGCCCCCGGCCGCCGGTCCAACCGATCCGAAGCCGTTGCCGAAGGGCGGCGACGGGGTCGATCCCTAGACCCGTGTCCATTTTGGCTGCGCCGCGCAGCACTTCGCCACCTTCACCCTTCTGACCCAGCGCAACTACCGTGCCGAGCCCATTGTCCAAGCCCACCCAATCCCATGGTCCGCGACTTCACCTCGCCGGTCGAAAGTCCAGCGGTCTCGCGCTCGCGCTCTGGCTCCTGCTGGGGGCGGCTGCCTTTGGTTGTCGTGACGACGCGCCGGAGAGCGGCGCCGAGCCGGCGGCCGATGGTCTCATTGTCCTGGCTCCGGCGGCGCTGAAGAACGCCAAGCTCGAAACTGCCGCGGTCGGCTCGGTCAAGCTCAAGCCCCTGCTCTCGTTTCAGGGGGACGTGAAGTTGGTGCCTGAGCAGAGCGCCAAGGTGGTGGCTCGGGTGGGCGGCGTTCTTCGCCAGCTCGACCGGAAGCAAGGCGATGCCGTCGCGAAAGGCGATCGCCTAGCGGTGATCGACAGCCGTGAGCTCGGCGAAACGGCCCTTCAGTACGTCGAGTCGTCCCAGCAGGTGCGGTTCACCCGCTCGGCCATGGAGCGAGAGCAGCAGCTCGTGGGCAAGGGCATCGCCTCCAAGGACGACTACCGGGCCAAGCAGCGCGCCTTCGAGGAGGCCAGCATTGCCTGGAAGAACGCCAAGCAGCGTCTGAACGTGCTGGGGATCGCGGACGAGCGCATCGGCAAGCTGACTCGTCGCACTGCCGCCAAGCTGTCTCAATACGAGATCCACGCGCCCATGGCGGGGACGGTGGTCAAGGCCGGCTTGACCAAGGGCCAGGCCGTCACGGCCGAGACCGAGCTGTTCGAGCTGGCGGATCTTTCGTCGGTCTACGTTCTGCTCAAGGTCCCGGCCAAGCAGCTCGCCGTCCTCGACGTGGGCACGCCGGTTTCGGTCAAGACGAAGGTCAGCCTGACCGGCGAAGGCAAGATCGACCGGATCTCACCGACCGTCGATCTGAGCACCCGCACCGCCGAGGTGCGCGCTGCCATCCCCAATCCCGACGGCAAGTGGCGGCCTGGGATCTGCGCGACCGTCGAGGCGCAGGTCGGTGAGATCGAGGTCGCCTTGGGCGTAGCCAAACAGGCGATCGTCGAGCTCGGCCAGACGCCCAGCGTGTTCGTGCAGCGCCAGCCTGGTCGTTTCGAGCCTCGTGCCGTGACCGTCGGCCGGGAGGACGACCAGACCGTGGAGATCGAGAAGGGCCTGAAGGCCGGCGAGCTGGTCGTGACGGTCAACGTCCTCGTGCTCAAGAGCGCCTGGGAGCAGCAGGGGGCGCAGTGATCGTTGTCGTAGCGAGGCTCGGAGCGCCGGTCGGTAACGTCAGGGGTGCGCCATGCTGAGCTGGCTGGTCCGCTTTTCGCTCACCCAGCGTTTGCTCGTGCTGGTGGTCACGGCCATCATGGTGGCGCTGGGCATCTGGGCCTACGTCAAGCTGCCCATCGATGCCTACCCCGACATCTCCACGACCCAGGTCCAGGTCATCGTCAAGGCGCCGGGCATGTCCCCCCTCGAGGTGGAGCAGCGAATTACGCGCCCCATCGAGATCGAGGTGCGGGGCATTCCCAACCAGTCAGTGCTGCGCTCACTCACCAAGCAGGCTCTGTCGATCGTCACCATCGACTTCGAAGAGGGCACCGACATCTATTGGGCTCGCCAACAGGTCAACGAACGCATCAATGGCGTGCTGGCCGAGCTTCCGCCAGGCGTCGATGGAGGGCTGGCGCCGATTACCTCGCCGCTCAGCGAGCTCTACATGTTCATGGTGGAGGGGGACGGCCAGGACCTGATGGAGCTGCGATCCATCCTCGACTGGATGATTCGCCCCCGCTTGCTGTCTGTCGATGGGGTGGCGGACATCAACGTGCTCGGCGGCTACGTGCGAACGTTCCAGATCGAGCCCCGACCGGCGGATCTTCGAGCCTACGACCTCACCTTGGCCGACGTGGTGCAGGCCATCGACCGGGACAACCAGAATGCCGGGGGCGACTACCTGGTGCGCAACGAGGAGGTCCTGCTCGTCCGCACCGTGGGGCGCCTAGTTGGCGAGGCAGACTTCAAGGGCATCACCGTCGCCACCCGAGAAGGTACTCCGATCTATCTGGAGCAGGTCGCGAACGTGGGCATCGGTCAGCTCGCGCGCTACGGGGGGGTGTCCCGCAACGGGCAAGGGGAAGGCGTCCAGGGACTGGTTCTCTTGCGCACTGGCGCCAATGGCCGACAGACCGTGGCTGCCGTCAAGCAGCGGCTGCAGGAGATCAAACACACCCTTCCGCCAGGGGTGAAGATCGGCACGGTCTACGACCGGAGCGACCTGATCACCAAAGCCGTCAAGACGGTCGAGGAATCGCTGGGCCTCGGCGTGGTGCTCGTGCTGGTGGTGCTCTCATTGTTTCTAGGCAATCTGCGTAGCGCCTTCACCACCGGGCTGATCCTGCCTTTGACGGTGGTCGGTACGTTCCTGCTGATGCACCTGCTGGGCATTACGGCCAATCTGATGAGCCTGGGAGGCCTCGCCATCGCCGTGGGTCTCCTCGTCGATGCCTCAGTGGTGGTGGTCGAGAACGTTCACACCTCCTTTCAAGAGCAGTCTCGCGGGTTCGATCGGCTGCACCTGGTGTACCGATCGGTGCTCGAAGTCGCCCAGCCGGTCGTGGCGGCGGTGCTCATCATCGTGGCGACCTTCTTGCCCATCCTGACGCTCACGGGAGTGGAGGGGAAGCTCTTCGCACCCCTCGCCCTGACCATCTCCTGCGCCCTGGCGGTGTCGCTGGTGCTGTCGTTGACCGTGATCCCGGTGGTCGGCAGCTTCGTCATGAAACCGGCGCCCGCCAAACCAAGCCGACTCATCAGCTGGCTGCTCCGCATCTACCAGCCAGCCCTCGATTGGGCCTTGCGCCGTCGCCGAGCCGCGGTGTTGGTGGCCGTCGCTGCACTGGCTGTGGCCGGGAGCTTCGTGCCTTTCATCGGCCGGGAGTTTCTGCCCACCCTCAACGAGGGCACCTTCGTCATCCAGGTGGAGAAGCTACCGAGCGTGTCGCTGGAGCGCTCGATGGCGATTGATCTGGAGATCCAGAAGGAGCTGATGAAAGTGCCTGAGGTCGTTGGAGTCTACTCTCGGGTAGGCTCGGACGAGCTGCGGCTCGACCCGATGGGCTTTCACCAGACCGACAACTTCCTGGTGACCAAGCCGGAACAGGAATGGACCGTCGCCGACCCTGAGGCGCTGCGGGAAAAGCTGCGCGGCGTGCTCGACCAGTTCCCCTGGGTCAGCTACGGGTTCACCCAGCCCATCGACATGCGGGTCTCAGAGATGTTGACCGGCGTGCGCAGCGCGGTCGGCATCAAGCTCTATGGTGACGATCTCGAGCAGCTCGAGCTCAAGGGGCGGCAAATCCAGGAGATCGTCGAGCAGGTGCCAGGTGCGGTCGACGTGTTCCGCGCACCGCTGGGGGGGCAGAAGTACATCGAGATCCGGATGAACCGCGACGCCCTCAGTCGCGCCGGCGTGTCCGTGGGTACGGTCAACGACTTGGTGCAAAGCGCCATCGGCGGCCAGATCGTAAGCGAGGTATTGGAAGGCAGCCGTCGGACGCCTGTGGTGGTGCGGTTGCCGGCCGAGGCGCGCCAGAGCGTGGAGACGATCAGCGCCCTCCAGGTACCGACCACGGGAGGCGAGACCATGCGGCTCACCGACCTCGCGGATTTGCACGAAGTCGAGGGGCCGTACCAGGTCGAACGTGACATGGGCAAGCGGGTCATGGTGGTGCAGACCAACGTGCAGGACCGTGATGTGGTGGGCTTCGTCGAAGAGCTGCGCCAGCGGATTCGCCAGGGCGTGAAACTGCCCCCGGGCTCTTACGTGACCTATGGCGGCCAGTTCGAGAACGAGCAGCGGGCCAGCCGCCGCATGGCGCTAGTCGGCCCAGGCGTCATGTTCTTCATCTTCCTGCTGCTGTTCTCGACCTTCGGCAACGTGCGGCAGGCCGCTTTGGTCTTGCTCAACGTACCTTTTGCACTGGTGGGCGGCATCGTGGTGCTCTTCGCCTCGGGGCTGTATCTCTCGGTACCAGCCTCGGTCGGCTTCATCGCCCTGGTGGGCGTGGCCATTGAAAATGGCGTGGTGTTGGTCAGCCATTTCAACGAGCTGCGGCGAACGGGTTTGAGCATCGACGAGGCGGTTCGTCGCGGGGCCCAGCGACGCTTCCGACCGGTGCTGATGACCGCAGTGCTCACCATTCTTGGGTTAGTCCCCTTGCTCGTGGCGACCGGTCCCGGCTCGGAGATCCAGCTCCCTCTCGCCGTGGTGGTGATTGGCGGCACCTTCTCATCTCTGCTGCTGACGCTGGTCCTGCTGCCGACGCTCTACGCCTGGCTCGAACAGCGCCGGGCGGGCGGTGCCGCGGCGCTACGCGAGGCCCCAACGTCGCTCGTCCAGCTGGAGGAGGCGGTCGGCACCAGCTCCGCGGGGCCGAGCCAATCGTCGTCGGCGTCGATCACAGATAGCCGGACGGACCAGGAGTGACGCCATGAAGTGCCTTACTCTCATCATTCACGAGGCGGCCAAACACGACATCATCGAGCGGTTGCGGGATGAAGAATCGGTGCGGGGGTTCACCATCCTGTCAGGGGAGGGCCATTCGCGGCGCACCCAGCGCAACCCCTTCGAGACCAACCACGACCGGGTCATGGGCTACGTGCCCCGGGTGCGCGTGGATGTTGTGCTGGAGGCCAAGGCGGTCGAGCCGCTGCTCGGTAAGCTGAAGGACTGCGATAGCTGCGTGACCGGCCTGGGGGTGTGGTGGGTCACGCCGGTGGAGGCGTCTGGCTATCTCTAGGGCGGGCGCGAAACGCCCCTAGCAGTGAGTGGACTTTTCCGTCGGTGCCGCCACCGCTGCCTGCGCTGCAGGCAAGAGGCCCATCTGCGCCAGCGGTCCGGCGAAATCATCGGTCAGCGGAGCGACGATCGTGACCAGATTGCCGGTCTCCGGATGGGGTAGTGCGATGGAGACGGCGTGCAACGCCAACCGGTGCAATCCGAAGCGGCTGCGAAACATCCGGTTGATCTCCCCTTTGCCGTAGTTGACGTCTCCCACCAGGGGATGAGAGATGTGCTTGAGGTGCCGGCGGATCTGATGGAGGCGCCCGGTCTCCGGCCGGGCTTCGACCAACGAGAAACGCTCGAAAGTGTCGAGGCGACGATAGTGGGTTACCGCTGCGACCCTTGGTCCCTTGGCCTTGTTGGGCACCGGATGATCGATCGTTCCGGCGGCCGGCGTGATCCCGCGCACCAGCGCGAGATAGCGTTTGCGCACCTGGCCGGTCTCGAAGCAGCGGTTGGCCCGGGCCGCGATCGCCGACGAGAGTCCAAACAGGACCACGCCGCTGGTGCCTCGGTCCAGCCGATGCAAGGGGTAGACCCACTGGCCGATGAGATCCCGAGTGACCGTCATGACGACCACCTCGTCCTTCGCCCAGCCGCGGTGGACGACGGTGCCCGAGGGCTTGTTGACCCCAACCAGCGCCGCATCACGATAGAGCAGCTCGATGCTCGGGCCTTCTGGCCGAGCCATGTCGTCAGGCTCGCTCAATTCCCTGATTCGCCCGCTCGAGGAGCGCCGTGGCTCACCTCACCGGTGGCGGTGCGATGGTCTTCAGGTTGAGGCCACCTGGGTAGTAATAGCTGGTGTAAGAGCCGTAGCCTGATACCTGGATGCCCACCGGCGCACTGGCTTGGAGCACATGGACTCCACCGGTGTTCGAGCTCAGCATGACCCGCGCGATGCCGAAACCCGAAGTGCCCACCGGTTGGGCCGCCACCGAGACCGTCTGGCCGTCGATGGTGATCGTGGCACCGGCCGGTTGAATGATGTCCACGTAGTTCACGTCGTAGTCCGTGGGCGCGAGGAACACGTATTTCTCACGGTATTGCTCGACCGCCGTGGCGAAGGACTTGGCCGGGTCGCCTTTCTGAAATTCGGTCGGCGTGAGGGGATCGACGACGCTGGCGCCGAGCTGGAAGCTCGCCACTGCGAAGGCCTGGTCAGCCTGGACCTCGAAATCCACGGTCACGAGCCCCACATCGACTACGTCGCCGGCGTTGAGCGAGGTGGGGGCGTTTGGGGGTGCATTGCCCAGGTAGTTGAGCACCGTGCCGTCGAAGTTGCCGTACATGCGCACCCAATGCCCCGGGGTGTCGCCGTTGGGGCCTGTCGGCATGGTCACGATGTAATGCTGGCCCAGGGTCTCGGCTGGAAACACCGACTCCTCGACGTGGTCGCAGGCCGATTGGCCGTCAGGCACGTTGATGCAGCTGATGCCGGCGATGACCTGAATGGGTGCGCTGGCCGAGATGAGCGAACCGCTCAAGTCGCCCTCCGGCGGGCCGAGCAGCAACGCGACCTCGCCACGGTTGATGGTGAGGCTCGTGCTTCCTCCGGGGCCTGCACCAGTAATCCCGCCGCCTCCCACAATCTGGGCTGTCGGCGACAACCCGATGTTCACGTTGGTGCCGTCAACGGTCCCCGTCAGGGTCAGGTAAGAGCCGATGCTGGCCGAGGCCCAGCCCATGGTGCCGGTGACGCGGTAGTTGCCCGTCATGGCGGTGGCCGGCAGCAACAGAGACGCGTCGTTGGAGTAGGAGAAGCACTGCATCAAGATGCCGTCGGCTGGACAGGTGCTCCAGTTCTTGCCCGGTGGGCCGCCTTGAGGCGCGTATTCCAGGGCGTTGAACTGGTAGACGGTCACCGGGTAGGTGCTGGTGAGGTGGTAGGCGCCGTTGACGACTCGAGTGCTCCCGGCCAGCGGTGCGGGCACGCCAAACATGTCGGCGTCCGGCCCTTTGAGCTCCGGCACCCAGGGTAGGTAGATCGTGCCCGCCGAATCAGGCTGGATTTGGGCGCCGCCGGCGTCCTGCCCGCCGCGGGTGACGGTCACATCCACCACGTTGCTTCCCGTGTTGGCGACCACGACCGCGTAGTCGAAGACCGACCAGACCGCGTTGGGCGTTACCGTGGGCCAGAAGTCGCAGCCGATGTAACTTCGCGAGCTCTCGGCCTCCTCGCAAGTCTGAGGATCACCGATGAAGCCGGCGGAGCCGCCGGTGCCCATGGTGAACCCGCCGGCGCCGCTACCGTTCGAGCTGGTCGACGAGCTGCTGTTGTCCAGCTCGCTCGAGTTCCCTGCCGAACAGGCGATGGCTAGCCACAGCGCCAACCAGGCAAGGACGATGAGCAGGAGGTGGCCACGGAGGCCTCGCTTGAAGGAAGACGTCACGCCATGCATGGTTCCAGAATGGCAGAACCCAGCCCGATGTGCAGCAATTGCCGTTCGATCTGATTGGCCGCTACTGGGTCAGGTGGCTTCACGGATGGGCCCCAGTCTGCTTGGATGCACGGTCATGACATGCATCGTTGGGCTCGAACACAAGGGGAGCGTCTGGATCGGAGGAGACAGCGCAGGTGTCAGCGGAACCCAGCTGAGCGACCGCCTCGACTCGAAGGTCTTCCATGTCCGCGACTACCTCATCGGTTTCACGGCCTCCTTTCGACTCGGGTCCTTGTTGCGCTACCGCTTCAAACCGCCCAAGCCCCCCGCCCGGGGTCTCGATCGCATGATGGCCACCGTGTTCGTCGATGCAGTGCGCAAATGCCTCAAGGAGGGGGGGCTGCTCCGGGTAGAGCACTCGGTCGAGTCGGGCGGGACCTTCTTGGTCGGGGTCAACGGCCGGCTCTTCTTGATCGATCGGGACTACCAGCTGGGCCGCTATCGTACCGGCTTCCACGCTCTCGGCGCAGGCGCCCGGGTGGCTCTCGGAGCGATGCACGTCACCGCCGAGCTCGAGCCGAAGCACCGCATCAGTCTCGCTTTGCAGGCCGCCGAGTGCTTCACCACCAGCGTGCGGCGACCGTTTCGCATTCTCCACACCCGCTCCTAGGAGCCTCGAGGGCCGGGGAGGCCTA
This sequence comes from Myxococcales bacterium, assembly GCA_030590865.1. Lineage (GTDB taxonomy): Bacteria > Myxococcota_A > Polyangia > Polyangiales > Polyangiaceae > JAPYTK01. The sequence goes on from JAUVCD010000018.1 coordinate 18,837, forward strand.
ACCGCCGGTGCTGGCATTAAGCAACCTGGGGCTTTGGCCAGCAATGGAGTAGGACGCTCACGACCGTGAAGCCGATGACCTCTCAGAGCCACCCGATCCGGGTGGACTTCGTGTCCCCCGACGTGGTGGCCCCACCGGGACGGCTTGGCCTCACCTTGGCGCCAGGAAAGAAGGACACGTCGGCCTGGACCGGGGCGTGGAATCGTGACCTGGACGTCGATCTACAGCGCCTGCGGTCCCATTTCGGAACGGACCTCCTGGTGTCACTCATCGAGGATGGCCGGTTCCGCACCGATGAGCTCGAGCTGTTGCGGATCGGCGACTTGTTCGAGCGAGTGACAGCCCACGACATGGAGAGCCGGTGGTTTCCCATCGAGGACGTCTCGGTGCCCCTATCGCTCGACGATTTCGTGGGGCTCGTCTCACAGCTCGTCGAGGCGGTGGCGGCGGGCCGGACGGTGGTGGTTCATTGTCGCGGCGGGCTTGGGCGTAGCGGCTTGGTGGCTGCGGCTTGCCTGGTTGGCCTCGGATCGACGCCGGAGGACGCCATCGCGGCGGTTCGTAGTGCCCGGCGAGGAGCCGTCGAGACTCCGGCGCAGGCAGCTTACGTCAGCAAGCTGGCCGAGGCCTGGCGACGTCGCGATGACCGCTGAATGGACCTTGGGCTCAGTGCCCGTCTTCGCACAGCATGTCGGTCGTGGGCAGCTGGCACTGTCCATTGCTGCAGTACAGCGACCAGCATTGATACTGGTAGCTGTTGGAGTTGACCACACAGCTCGCGCCCTCGCCGAGCGGCTCACCGCAAACGGGCAGCATGATGCCGTCGGTGACGCATTGCTCGCTGTCCCCTAGATTGCAGTAGGCTGGCGGGTTCGCGCCTGTCAGGCACCCTGCGCTGCTTTCCAGAGAGGCAATGCATGAGCCGGAGTAGCAGGTGCCATCCTGGCATTCGATCCACGACATATCGGGGTCGGCAACGCCGCAGTCGCCACCAGGAAGCACCTGCCCGTCGAAGGCGCCCCAACAGCGGTGGAGCGTGTATTTGGGAGGTTGGGTGCAGCTGCTGCTGAGCGCCCCCAAGTCGGCCACACAGTCGGCGAGCTCGAGGCTGTCGAGCAGCGTATCCCCCGACGCCAGCAGCGTGTCGATGCCGGCGTTACTGCCCATCGTCAGACATTCGTCGTGAAATTGGGTCTTGCATTGGTTGACGGTGCCCCCGAAGTTGTCCAGCTCGGTCTGCTGGGTGCAGCAGGCAAACAGCGCCTCGCAGAAGGGGCCGACGACTGCGTCGCAGAAGCTCGTCAAGTCGGTGCCCTCGCCACCGGAGCCACCTGCACCACCCTGGCCGCCAGACCCGCCGGTGCCCGAGCTGCCCACACCCGAGCTGGTCGTTCCCGAGCTGGTCGTGCCTTGGATGGGTGCGGCTCTGTCGTCATCGGCGCAGGCTGCGACTAGGGCTAGCGTTACTCCGCTGGCTAGCCACGCCAGCGCGGCGATTCCCGAAGGGGCTTTCATAGGTCCTCAGAATAGCGGAAGTGAAAGTCGCAGCAAGCGGCCCCTTCGGCGATGGTGCTAGTGCGGCGCAGCGACAGCGACACCTCGGGCCGCGCGAAGAACACCGCATCGGCTTCGCAGAACATGGGACCCAGGTAAGGCCGTCCCAACTCGACCGTCAGCTCGGCGAAGCGGCATCGAGTGACGTCGAAGGATAGGCTGTGGTCATCGACCACCGGAGCCGTGGCGGCGACGTTGAAGAACCGTCGCACCAGCGACACTGCAAATCGGTCCCGCACTTGCGGGGCGCTGTGACGCCAGGTGTCGGCTGCCTTGGCTGGGACATTGGTGGCCACGAACCGTGCGCCGGTCTCTGATACGACTCGCCGCAGCAGCGCGAGCCTGCGGGGCTCGTCGAGTTTACGATCTAGGCGCAGCACATCGTCGAGCAGCACCACCGGCCGCAGCTGCCGGCGCACCAGCCATTCTTGGTCGGCCGGCCACCGTCGGGGCAGGCTGGCGAGGGGATCGCGGCGGCCGCGCCATGCCAGGTCGCCGATGGTTCGGACTAGGCCGCCCATACCCAGTGCGTCGCGGAGCACTCTCAGGGCGCAGGGCAAGCCGTGCCTGATATCGAAAGCCACCAGGTCGCGGCGCCGAACGGGCGGAAGAGGGGCCAAGCTCATGGGCGCCTCAACAAGCGCGGGAGGTACTCGGTGATGGCCAGATAGAGGCACAGGCCGACGATGCTGATCCACACCTCGGTCGCATAGGCTCGTCGGAGCATGATGAGCTCGTGGGGCATGGCCTGGGCCGCGCCGAACAGCGGTCCCACCTGACCGGATGCCGGAGTGATCACGAAGAACACTTGGTAGGCCCCGTAAAGGACGTTGATGACGAAGTTGACGATGATGACCCAGTGAAGCACCCGAAGGACGCTAGGTAGTCGCGGCAGTGCTGGGTTTGACCTGTGACTCTCACTCATGGTGACTGAGCCTATACCGCAGCCGCCCAATTGGGACGGAAGATGGCACGACGTGAGGACCCAGCTGATCGGGGACGGATCAGTCGGCAGGAGCGGTCGTCCGTTGACGCCGTCGCCGGATCCTGTTGTGCCTCCTGCATGCCCGATGTGCAGGCGTTCGACCCGGCGGTGTTGCAACCGTTACCAGAGGCCATGGGGAGCTGGGAGCTGGCGGTCCGCCAGGCACCTGCCGAGGTCAGCCCCGAAGGTGTGACCTGGTTGGTGATCGTGACCGATGGACGCACGGGTTTCCTGCGCGGTCTGACCGCTCTGGCCGAGCCAACGGAAGCGGACGTGCTGGCCGCGGTGGCCCGGGCCATGACGAACACCGACGACGGTCTGACGGCTTGCCGCCCACGGCAGCTGAGGGTGGCCACCGACGAGCTGGCCGATGTCGTGAGCGGTCCTCTCGAGCGTTGTGATGTCGGTACCGTCGTCGTACCTGCCCAGCCGACGATTGAGGCGGTGCTCGATGCGCTGCGCGACCGAGGGCCCGAGGCGCCGGTGGGCGCGCTGGTGGGCAGCAAAGTGAAGGAAGGGCCGCTCGCCGAAGCAGCCGCGCGCATCGCCGAGATTGAGCCGTGGCGCTACATCGAAGGCGAGCTGCCCCTAGTGGTGTCCGAAGTCGGCGCGGGCCGACCGCCTCGGCTGCTGGTGGTCATGGGACAGAATCGTGAGGTCGAAGGAATTGCGGCCTACGAGAGCGTGGCTGCCTATGAGCTGGGCTACGAGCTGGGGGTCCCGACTGGAGCGTGGTGCCTGCTGTATCTCCGCGCCTTCGAGCTCGACCGGTCCGTGCGCGAAGCCTTCGACGATCGAGGCTTGCCGGTGGCCCACGGGCTCTACCCGCGCTTCTCGATGTTGTCCCGACCTGGCGAGCGGACGGATGTCAGTACGGATCGCGATGCTCGGCGAGTCCTGTCAGAGCTCGAAGCGCTGACGCGGTATCTGGGCGACTGCCTCGAGGAACTGGCAGACGGTGGCGAGCCCGTGCGCGCCAACATCAAGCTGAGCAGTGGGCGCCGGGTGGCCATCGAGCCGCGCGCAGACCTCGTGCCAGGAGAGGTTGAAGAGGACTTCGTCGACGACTACCTCGCCGAGCCCAGCCTCGAAGCTGCGAACGACGACTCGCCGGCAGCCGCGCTGCTGGCTGAGGCGCTCGACGAGTTCGCTCAGCTCGAGGTGGATGAAGAGCCCCAGGCTCCCCAAGCCGACAAGGAGCTGTCGTTTCTGCTCGAGGGCCTCGAGTACCGCGTCATGCTCTTGCAGTTGCCCCGGGCGCTGGTCGAGTCGGCGCCAGGCGCCAAGGTCGGGTTTTGGCAGGCCCGGCGGCGTTCCGCCCAGCTGCCGGAGCAGCTCGCCACCATCGTCATCAAGATGCTCAAGCGAGACGCCGAACGGGTCGCGCCCTGGCTCAGCGACGTGACGCGCATCCGTTTTCGTCGCTCACCCTTTGGCGGTCACGCGCGGGAGACCTTGATTCTCAGTGAAGGTGACCAGGATGTTGGTCTGTTGGGCAGCTGGACCACCTATGGCGAAGAAGAGGCTCCCCATGAGCTGATGGAACGCGTATCGGCGGGCTCTGGCGTGCTCATCTTGTTCGTGAGCGGCGGGGCTGATCGATCGCTGAAGACGCTCAAGCCTCACGCCATCGTGGGCGGCATTCACGTTGATCTCGGTCCTGTTGAGATCCAGGACGATCCCCACGCCGCAGAATCGGGCAGCTGACGCAAACAAGGCCGCTACCCTGGTGGGCAACGGCCTTGCGTGCAGTATTACGAGACGCTGATCACTCAGGAGCGGCGTCGTCGGTCGGCGCGTCCGGCGTGTCCGGCGTGTCCGGCTCGTCGATGGCCGGCTCGTCGATGGCCGGCTCGTCCGGCGTGTCAACGGCCTCGACGTCCGGCGTGTCCGGCGCGTCCGGGGCGTCTGCCTCGGGGGTCTTGCCGCCACAGGCAGCGATGAACATTGCGACAACGATCAGAATGAGAGCTTTATTCATGTTCCGTTCCTCTGGTGGGGCGGTGCATCTGCGCCGCTTCGAGCGGTGCACCTGCGCCGCTTCGCTGGGCTAGGACGCACCAACTCGACCGGACGGCTCACGTTCTGGCATGAACAATGAACAAGGATCGGCACAAGGGACGATTGGCACCTTCCTTGGGACTCGGTGTGCCCGTGGCTTGTTGATAAATAGTTGTCTATTTTCAGTGTGTTGACGCCTTCTTGGGACTTCCGGAGACGGTCTGGGCAAGGCGCTTCTGAGGGATACGCAAGATTGTATACCCAGCTTCACAGGACACAGGTTAGCTGTGAAGTCGAGTTAACATGTCTGGCGTCTGAGTCGCGGCGCGGCACTTCTATAAGCATGAAACGACTGGGTGTTTTCCTGTCGCCTAGCCGGCGGTGACCACGAGGAGCAGTGGCACGATGCCTGCTCTCTACAGCTTGCCTGTCCCGTCTCGATGTCGGGCCACCCTACGCAAGGACTCGTTGGGTTGGTTGCCCAAGAGAAGGTGCTGGTGCGCTCGAAGACGGGAGCGGTGGCCGTGGTGCCGAGCGCGACGCCTGACGGTGCTGGTGGCGTCTCGGTGCTCGGGTCGTTCTGATCCCGGTTAGCGTCTGCCGACGCGGCGCCTGGACAAGCCGATCAGGCCGAGCATCGCGGTCAGTAGGCCGCCAGCCCAGCCCGAGCTACCGGTATTGTGGGCCGCGGTGCAGCTCGACATCACCACCTCGCCTCGATACTTCTGCTCATCCAGATCTCCAGCCACCCAGTTGCTGTCGACCGGGCCGGTGCCGCCAATTCCCGAGCTGGTGCTGGTGGTCCCGGTGCCCCCTTCGCCGCCGGTGCCGCTGCTGGTTGACGAGGATGATGAGCTCGACGAGGTGGACGACGTGCTGGTCGAGCCGATGAACGGCTGGATGAAGCTGCTGTTCACGTAGGAGACTCGCCCGCTGACGCCCATTTCGTCGCAGCCTTCGTCGCCGTAGGAAATGACGCCAGCGACCCGCTCACCGCCGCCGGTGTTCGCGACGTTGGGACCACCACTGTCGCCCTGGCAAGGTCCGGAGACCGGCTGGTTGTAGGAGAGCTGCAGGGCGGTGGTTTGGCTGAGGCTGCCGATGGCGTAGTGGCGCTGTGAGGTCGATCCGTTGGGATAGGAGGTCAGGCCATAGCCGACGTGGGTGACCTGACTCCCTTGGCTCAGGCTGTCCTCGGATACCGACATGGCCGGAATGACCTGGGTCCAGGTGCCCGCACCGGTGGCTCGCACTATGGCGAAGTCGAAGATCAGCTGCTGCGAGTCGTATTGGGGGTGCACCTGGTAGTCGACTACCTCGAGCCAGTTGGTGCCGGTGGCGTTCTCGTAGTCATCCCCGACAGCCACCCATTCGAGTGCTCCGTTGCCGAAGCAGTGAGCCGCCGTGAGCACGTAGGCGCTCGATCCACTGACGTGGATGACGGTCCCGGTGCAGGCGCTGTTCTGGGAGAACACGGCCACCACCGCGTCGTGGGTCGTGTCGATCTGCCCGTTGATGATCCAGGACTCACTCCTGGCGACTTGCTCTTCGCCGAGGAGCTCATCTTCTCCACCACAGCCAGCCACCAAGATGAGCGCCCCCACGCTGCAAAACATCACACCGCAAAGGCGAATTCGATCCATGAAAGCCATGATAGCAGCACGAACGCAAACATCGCCACGAGGGCCTCGGCTTTCGTTGTGGCTGTCATGAGACAGCACGACCGGAATGCAGCGTAGCGATGCCTGCCACAGGGTCGGCAGGAGGCTTCTCGCATGACAGGCTCACCGATGCTCGCATCGACAGCCATGTTGAGGCACAGTAGAACACTGTTCGCGAACCTCCGCCCGGATGGCCCTCATGCCCAACGCGTACATTTCAGGGACTGGTTTCTACGTACCTCCGCGGGTCGTGACCAACCAGATGCTCGCTGATGACTATGGCATCGACACCACCCACGAGTGGATCGTCCAGCGCACGGGCATCGAGGAGCGACGCTTTTCCGACCCCGGCGTGGCGACGTCGGACCTGGCCGCCGAGGCCTCTGAGGCCGCCCTCGAGGCCGCTGGTCTGACGAAGGAAGACGTCGACCTGATCATTTTGGCGACCTTGTCCCCTGACTGTCACTTCCCCGGCACCGGGGTCTACTTGCAGCGGCGACTCGGCATGACTGAGGGCAAGGACGCCAAATTTGTGCCCGCTCTCGACATCCGCAACCAGTGCAGCGGGTTTGTCTATGGTCTGTCGGTGGCGGCCTCGATGGTGCAGGCCGGCAACCTGAAGCACATCCTCTTGGTAGGCGCAGAGACCCATTCTCACGCCATGGACATGACGACCCGGGGGCGCAACGTCTGCTCCCTCTTCGGCGATGGTGCTGGGGCTGTGATCGTCAGTGCCACCGAAGAGGATCGCGGTATCCGCGGGTGGAACCTGGGAGCCGACAGCCGCTTCGCTGATGCCTTGTGTCAGAAGATCTGGACCATCGCAGACGAAACCTGCTTCCCCCTCGACGAGCAGGGGCGCGGCATCGTTGAGCCTGAGCTCATGTGGGCCCATATGAATGGCAAGGTCGTCTTCAAGCACGCCGTCCAACGGATGATCGAGTCGCTGATGCAAGTCTGCATGAAGCTGGACGCCAAGCGAGACGACATCGACCTGTTCTTCTTCCACCAGGCCAATCTGCGTATCAACGAATATATCGCCAAGATGCTCGGCATCCCGAGCGAGAAGCTCCCCCACAACATCGAGCGGTTCGGTAACACTACCGCGGGCACGATCCCCATCATGTTGGCTGAGGCCGAACGAAACGGGACGCTGCAGCGAGGTATGAAGATCGCCATGGTGGCCTTCGGCTCCGGTTTCACTTGGGGCGCCGCCATCGTCGACTGGTAGCGCTGGGCGCTGCAATCATCGTGAGAGCAGATACGTTCCTCGCCGACCGCTCGCTCGGTGGAGGGCACGGCGCCGTCGTCCCGACAGGAGACGAACAAATGGGAAGCAAGTGTCGGGAAAATACGTACAATGTACAGACGCACCTGATGGCATGCTCGAGGGCACGCTTGATGGTTCGGCTGGCGTGATGGTTCGGGAGGGTCGCATGGCTCATCGACAGCAATCAGAGTCCCCTGACGGCGAGCGGTGCTTTAGCGAGCGGCGCAGCGAGCCTCGGGTTGCCGTCGATCTGAGCTGCCGGGCATTGGTGGGGCGGGTCCCGCGGCGCTATCGGGTGCTCGATTGGTCTTGCGGCGGCGCCCTCATCGAGCATGGCGGCCATCCGCCGCCGTCCGCAGTTCACACCATTCTATTCGATGACGGGTCCAATCGCGGACTCCACGTTCTGGCCCGCACTGTTTGGTCCAGTGACGAGCGGCACGCCGTTTGTTTTCTCGCCCTCAACGAAGGCGACCGGCTCGAGGTTGCCGAGGGGTTCGATCGCATGCTTGCGGGCCGCCGCCACGGATGACCAGTCTCGGCAGGCGCTCGCCTCGAGTAGTGCTAGCCTAGGCCGCTGCCCGATGCTGGGCGGGGCTTTTCGATGCCAGGGCAAGAGACGAGACGTTCGCCCGCCGAGGTGACAGTCGGTGTGGCAGGCCAGCGGCAGCACAGCGGCTCCCCTTTCGAGCCAGGCCAGACGATCGACAACTTCGAGATCGTCCGAGTGCTCGGTCGGGGTGGCATGGGCGAAGTCTTCCTGGCCCGAGATACCAAGCTGGGTCGGCGCGCGGCTCTCAAAGTAGTGCGGCCCGAGCACCTCGGCTCGGATCGGTCCATCGCTGACTTTCTGAACGAGGCCCGCCTCACCGCCAAGTTCAGTCACCCCAACATCATCACCATTCACGCCGTCGGCGAGCACCGTGGTTTTCCTTACGTGGCTCTCGAGTATCTGGATGGTCACGACCTCAAAGAGCGACTCGCCGAAGGCCAGCTGGGCTACCAGCAGGCGCTTCGCATCGCCCTGGCGATCACCAGCGCACTCAGTGAGGCCCACCGGCACGGCGTGCTGCACCTCGACCTGAAGCCCGCCAACGTGTTCTTGCCCATCGACGGGCGCGTGCGGGTGATGGATTTCGGGCTCGCCAAGACCATCAAGCCATCAGAGCCCGCTGGTTCTGGCGAGTCGGCGGCAGCGGCCTCTGACACGGACCCGGCCGGGGCAACTGAGGCGTGGGGCACCCCGAACTACACCGCCCCCGAGCAGTGGATGCGACGGCCGACCAGCGCTGCAACGGACATCTGGGCGCTAGGCGTGATGCTCTTCGAGCTATGCACGCACCGGGTGCCCTATCGTCAGGCCTCGGTGATGGAAAAGGGGCGAGCCATCTGCTCGAACGGGCCGGCGCCGGGAGTGAGCGAACAGGCCAATGTGCCAGCCGAGCTGTCTGATTTGATCGCTCGTTGTCTCGAGAAGGACCCAGGGAAACGACCGCCCGCCGACGAGGTGCGCGATGGTCTCGAAGACCTGCTCGAGGAGCGGCGAGAACGTCTGTCCATCGAGGAGAGCCCCTTCCGGGGCCTGTTGCCATACACCCAACGGCATGCGGGCATGTTCTTTGGTCGTGGGTCCGAGCTAGCGGCCTTCGTCGAGCGCATCCGGTTGCATCCGGTGCTCGCCGTGGTCGGTGGGGCAGGGGTGGGCAAGACGTCGTTTGTGAGAGCCGGCGTGATCCCCCGGTTGAGCGAGCAGGAGCCTTGGCTGGTCATCCAGCTGCGTCCTGGCAGCCGTCCCTTTCAAGCCCTCGCCGCTCGTTTGATTCGACCAGAGGCACCGATCGGTCCGGGCTATTGGGGAGGGTCGCCCTCTGGCATGGGCGCTGGCCCCGAGTCGGCTGCGAGCCGCCGATCGTTGGCGAGCGTGCCGTCGGAGCGACGGGTTCTGCCTAGCTATCCGCGCCCTCGGCAGTCCCACCCGAGCACGCCGCCCGGCCTGCCGCCTCCGGTGCTGTCGGCCGGTCCCAAGGCTCCCACTCCAAGTACTCCGGGACTGCTGACCTCGTCTCAAGAGCTCGACGAGGTGGCGCGACTGGCCGGCGAGCTCTTCGAATCGCCAGGCCGGCTGTCGCTGGTGCTGCGCGGGCTCGCCGAAGATTTCGGCTGCAAGGTGTTGTTGCTCGTCCACAACATCGAAGAGCTGTTCACTCTGACCCAAGGGCGCGGCGACCTGTCGGCCGAAGATCTCCGTGGTCGTTTCCTGCGGGCGCTGTGCAACGCCTCTCGCGACGCCGCGGATCCGGCGCGCGTGGTGCTCGTCGGGCGGGATGACATCCTCGGACGATTGGCCAGTTTCCGAGTGGTGCGCCCGGCGCTCACCCAAGTGATGGTGCTCGAGCCGCTGGGTACCAAAGCCATGGAGCGGGGTCTCAATAAGCAGCTCCAATCGGTGGGGTACCGCTTCGAAGATGCTGAGATGCCCCGCGAAATGGCTGCCGCGGTCGGGGGCACGGTCAACGGGTTGCCCCTGCTCCAGTTTGCTGCTCAACAGCTTTGGGAGCACCGCGATGGAGAGCGACGTCTGCTGCTGCGGTCGGCCTACGAGGCCATGGGCGGCGTAGAGGGGGCGGTGGCCAAGCACGCCGATGGTGTGCTCGACACCCTGTCGAGCGAGGATCTCGAGTTGGCCCGCAAGCTCTTGTTGCGGCTCGTCACGCCAGACAGACAACGCAAGGTGGTGCCGCGGACCCGAGCTCTCGACGGACTCGAGGGCAGCGGGACGAGGGAGGAGGGGAGCTCGCCGTCACCGGCCCAAGACGTCCTGACGCGGCTCACGCAGGCTCGGCTAGTTTCGGTGGTCAAGCAACGTGGCGCTACGGAGGCCGAAGCGACGGTGGGGCTCGCCCACGACGCACTGATCCACACCTGGGCGACCCTCTCCCGCTGGATCGATGCCAGCAAGGAGGGGCTGGCGCTGCTTGCTGAGTTGGAGCAGGCGGCCGAGCTATGGCAGAAGCGGTCTCAGCGCCCATCGGATCTACTCGCCGAAGATGGCTTGCGCGACGCGGTGCGCTTGTTGGCGCGGGTCACCTCCGATCCGCCTGATCTGGTGGTGACCTATGTGGCGGCGAGTCAGCGACGCCAGCAGGGCAAACGGCGGCGCAAGCGGTTGCTGGTCGGTTCGGCTATCGGCCTGTCGTTGCTGGTGGCGGCTGGGGCCTCGCTGGTCGCCTGGGTCATCGCCGAAAAGGAACGTGAAGCCGTCACCCAGCGGGATCGGGCGCAGGACCAGCGGGCCGAGACCTTGCGGGAGAGTGCCCGGGCAGCCCTGGGTCAGCGTCGCTTGCTCGAAGCGCGCGCCAAGCTGCGGGTGGCGCTCACCGAGAAGGACTCGGCCGCGGCTCGCGCGCTTTGGTGGCGGCTTCGCGCCGAACCTATGGTGTGGCGCAAGGACTTGGGGGCCTTGGTCTACCAGGTCACCTTTTCACCTGACGGCAGCACCATCGCCACGGCCTGTATGGACGGCTCGGTCTATCTGTTCGACGTCCGCACCCATGGTCAGCGCGTCTTGCGCGGTCACGTCGATCAGGTGGCCGCTGTCGCTTTCTCGCCAGACGGGCGCCGCTTGGCGTCGGGCAGCTACGATCACAGTGTGCGCATTTGGGACGTCGAGACCGGTGAGCAGCGGCGGGTGTTCGAGGGGCATTCTGGCAAGGTGTCGGGCGTCGCCTTCAGCCCTGATGGCGAGCTCGTCGCTTCAGGCAGCGGCGATGCCGACGTGCGCTTGTGGCGCGCTGCCACCGGGGAGCTGGTGCGCACCCTCGGCGGCCATCGCTCGGAAGTCTATGCCGTGAGGTTCAGCCCGGCGGGCGATCTG